>NZ_JBHWZP010000405.1:0-7698 GCF_042728395.1 Streptomyces sp. NPDC060205 | reverse complement strand
CCTTTTAGGGGCGCGGGGAACTGCGCAATCTTTTTGGCGGTCACTGAAACTAGTTTCTACCCCTTGCAAGGCTCTTGCAGAAAGCGTTTCGGCGGGGATAGCGTCACGCCGATCCCATCGCAAGGAGTCAGGCCTGTGATACCGAGACGGACCGCGGCCCTCACCGCCGCAGCCCTCGCCGCCGCGCTCGTCCAGCCCCTCGCCGCCGGCGCGGCAACCCCACCCGCGCCCCCCTCGGACGCGGCCCTGGCGAAGACGCCCGCCCGCAACGACCTCACCCGCGAGCAGTTCTACTTCGTCCTCCCGGACCGGTTCGCCAACGGCGACACCGCCAACGACAAGGGCGGCCTCACCGGCTCCCGGCTCGCCACCGGTTACGACCCCACCGACAAGGGTTTCTACCAGGGCGGCGACCTCAAGGGCCTGACGAAGAAGCTCGACTACATCAAGGACCTCGGCACGACGGCCATCTGGCTGGCGCCGATCTTCAAGAACCAGCCCGTGCAGGGCACCGGCGCCGACGCCTCGGCCGGCTACCACGGGTACTGGATCACCGACTTCACGCAGGTCGACCCGCACTTCGGCACGAACGCCGACCTGGAGCGGCTGATCGACAAGGCCCACGGCAAGGGCATGAAGGTCTTCTTCGACGTCATCACCAACCACACGGCCGACGTCGTCGACTACGAGGAGAAGTCCTACTCCTACCTCTCCAAGGGCGCCTTCCCGTATCTGACGAAGGACGGTGCTCCCTTCGACGACACCGACTACGCGGACGGGGAACGGAAGTTCCCGGCGGTCGGCGGCGGTTCCTTCCCGCGCACGCCCGTCGTGGCCGCCGCGAAGAAGAACGCCAAGGTGCCGTCGTGGCTCAACGACCCGTCGATGTACCACAACCGCGGTGACTCGACCTTCGCCGGCGAGAGCTCCGAGCAGGGCGACTTCTCCGGGCTCGACGACCTGTGGACCGAGCGTCCCGAGGTCGTCACCGGCATGGAGAAGATCTACCAGCGGTGGGTACGGGACTTCGACATCGACGGCTTCCGGATCGACACCGTGAAGCACGTCAACATGGAGTTCTGGACCCAGTGGGCGACCGCGCTCGACGCGTACGCGGCCCAGCGCGGCCGTGACGACTTCTTCATGTTCGGCGAGGTGTACTCGGCGGACACGTCGATCACCTCCCCGTACGTCACCGAGGGCCGTCTCGACTCCACGCTGGACTTCCCCTTCCAGGACGCGGCACGGGCGTACGCCTCCCAGGGCGGCAGCGCGCAGCGGCTGGCCTCGGTCTTCGGCGACGACTACAAGTACACGACGGACAAGGCCAACGCGTACGAGCAGGTCACCTTCCTCGGCAACCACGACATGGGCCGCATCGGCACGTTCCTCAAGCAGGACGACCCCGGCGCGTCCGACGCCGAGCTGGTGAAGAAGGCCGAGCTGGCCAACGAGCTGATGTTCCTCGGCCGCGGCAACCCCGTCGTCTACTACGGCGACGAGCAGGGTTTCACCGGCGCGGGCGGTGACAAGGACGCCCGCCAGCCCCTGTTCGCGTCGAAGACGGCCGACTACCTGGACGACGACCAGCTCGGCACCGACCGCACCCACGCCGAGGACGCGTACGACACGAGCGCGCCCCTGTACCGGCATATCGCCGCGCTGGCGAAGCTCCGCAAGGCCAATCCGGCCCTCGCGGACGGCGTGCAGACGGAGCGGTACGCGGCCGACGGCGCCGGCGTCTACGCCTTCTCCCGCACCGACGCGAAGACCGGTGTCGAGTACGTCGTCGCCGTGAACAACGCGGGCGAGGCCAGGAGCGCCACCTTCGCGACCGGTTCGGCGGGCATGACCTTCCGCGGGATCTACGGCACGGAGAAGTCGCTGAGGAGCGGGTCCGACCGGAAGGTCGCCGTGACCGTGCCGGCCGGGTCGTCGGTTGTCTACAAGGCCGCCGGGCGGCTCGCCCCGCCCGCCGCCAAGCCCGCCGTCACGCTCAAGGCCCCCGCCGCCGGCGCCACCGGCACCGTCGAGATCACTGCCGACGTCGACGGGGGACAGCTCGACCGGGTCGTCTTCGCCGCCCAGGTGGGCAGCGGGAAATGGCGGACGCTCGGGTCCGCCGACCACGCGCCGTACAAGGTCACCCAGGTGGTCGGGAAGGACGTGCCCGCCGGAACCGTCCTGCGCTACAAGGCCGTCGTCGTCGACCCGGTCGGGCGCACCGCGAGTGCGACGGCCGCCTCCACCACCGGCACCCCGCCCGCCGAGGAGGTGCCGACCGCCTCCTCGCGCGACTACGCGGTCGTCCACTACAAGCGTGCGGACGGCGACTACACCGACTGGCGGCTCTACGCCTGGGGCGACCTCGCCGAGGGGGAGGAGACCACCTGGCCGGACGGGCACGACTTCGTCGGCCGGGACGCCTACGGGGCCTTCGCGTACGTCAAGCTCAAGCCGGGTGCCTCCGCGGTGAACTTCCTCGTCATCGACAAGGACGGCACCAAGGACGTCTCCGCCGACCGCACGATCGACGTCACCAAGACGGGCGAGGTCTGGGTCGAGCAGGGCAAGGAGGCCGTACGGACCGAGAAGCCGGCCGCCGACTACCCGGCTCCGGACAAGACCAAGGCGGTCCTCCACTACCACCGGGCCGACGGCAAGTACGACGGCTGGGGTCTGCACACCTGGACCGGCGCCGCGAACCCCACGGACTGGTCGAAGCCCCTGGAGCCGGTACGGACCGACGCGTACGGAGCCGTCTACGAGGTGCCGCTCGCCGAGGGCGCCACCAGCCTCAGCTACATCCTCCACAAGGGCGACGAGAAGGACCTCCCCACCGACCAGTCGCTCGACCTCACCGCGAACGGCCACGAGGTGTGGATGCTGGGCGGCCAGGAGAAGTACCTCCTGCCGCAGCCCGCGGGCAGCGCCGCCGCACTCGACCTGACCACCTCCAAGGCGGTCTGGATCGACCGGAACACCGTCGCCTGGAACGGCGACGAGAGCGCCGCGTCGACCCAGTTGCTGTACTCCCGCAAGGGAAGCATCAAGGCGGAGAACGGCACGCTCACCAGCACCGACGAGCGCTGGCTGCGGCTGGGGAAGACCTCCCTGACCGACGCCCAGAAAGCCGCGTACCCGCATCTCAAGGAGTACAGTGCCTGGACCGTCGACCCGCGCGACCGCGACCGGGTGCGCGAGGCCCTGAGCGGCCAGCTCGTCGCCTCCCAGCGGGCTGCTGGGGGCACCTCCCAGGCATTCGGCTCTGGGGGAGGGGCCGTGCTCGCGGCGACGGGCGTGCAGATCGCGGGCGTGCTCGACGACGTGTACGGGACGGCCGCGACGAAGGCGGATCTCGGTCCGACGTTCCGCGGCGGGCGGCCCACGCTGGCCGTCTGGGCGCCGACCGCCCAGGGCGTCTCGCTGGAGATCGGTGGCGCCACCGTTCCCATGAAGCGGGACTCCGCCTCCGGGGTCTGGTCCGTCACCGGGCCCGGGTCCTGGAAGAACAAGCCCTACCGGTACGTCGTCAACGTGTGGGCGCCCAGCGTCCGCCAGGTCGTCACCAACAAGGTCACCGACCCCTACTCGGTCGCCCTCACCGCGAACTCCGAGCGCAGCCTCGTCGTCGACCTGGACGACAAGTCCCTCGCCCCCGGCGGCTGGTCGGGCCTGAAGAAGCCGAAGGCCGTACCGCTGAAGGACGCGCAGATCCAGGAACTGCACATCCGTGACTTCTCCGTCGAGGACACCACCGTCCCGGCGAAGGACAAGGGCACCTACCGCGCCTTCACCGACAAGGACAGCGCGGGCTCCCAGCACCTCAAGAAGCTGGCCGAGGCCGGGACGTCGTACGTCCATCTGCTGCCCGCCTTCGACATCGCCACGATCCCCGAGAAGAAGGCGGACCAGGCGGTCCCCGACTGCGATCTCGGCTCCTACGCGGCCGACTCCGACCAGCAGCAGGAGTGCGTGGCGAAGAGCGCCGCGAAGGACGCCTACAACTGGGGGTACGACCCGTACCACTACACGGTGCCGGAGGGCTCGTACGCCAGTGACCCCGACGGGACGCGCCGCACGGTCGAGTACCGGCAGATGGTGAAGTCGCTCAACGAGGACGGGCTGCGAGTCGTCATGGACGTGGTCTACAACCACACCCCGGCGAGCGGTCAGGCCGACACGAGCGTGCTCGACAAGGTCGTCCCCGGCTACTACCAGCGGCTCCTCGCCGACGGCTCGGTCGCCACCTCCACCTGCTGCGCCAACACGGCACCCGAGAACGCCATGATGGGCAAGCTGGTCGTCGATTCGATCGTCACCTGGGCCAGGGAGTACAAGGTCGACGGATTCCGCTTCGACCTGATGGGCCACCACCCCAAGGCCAACATCCTGGCGGTCAGGAAGGCCCTCGACGCGCTGACCGTCGCCAAGGACGGCGTCGACGGCAAGAAGATCGTCCTCTACGGCGAGGGCTGGAACTTCGGCGAGGTCGCCGACGACGCCCGGTTCGTCCAGGCCACCCAGAAGAACATGGCCGGGACCGGCATCGCCACCTTCTCCGACCGGGCCCGCGACGCCGTACGCGGCGGCGGCCCCTTCGACGAGGACCCCGGCGTGCAGGGCTTCGCGTCCGGCCTCTACACCGACCCCAACGGCAGTGACGACAACGGGAGTACGGCCGAGCAGAAGGCCCGGCTGCTGCACTACCAGGACCTCATCAAGGTCGGACTGTCCGGCAACCTCGCCGACTACACCTTCACCGACACGGCCGGCAAGCAGGTCAAGGGCTCCGAGGTCGACTACAACGGGGCGCCCGCCGGATACGCGGACGCGCCCGGCGACGCCCTCGCCTACGCGGACGCCCACGACAACGAATCACTGTTCGACGCGCTCGCCTTCAAACTGCCCCAGGGCACCTCGGCGGCCGAACGCGCACGGATGCAGGTCCTCGCGATGGCCACGGCCACCCTCTCGCAGGGACCCGCGCTCTCCCAGGCGGGCACCGACCTGCTGCGCTCCAAGTCCCTGGACCGCAACTCCTACGACAGCGGCGACTGGTTCAACGCCATCCACTGGCAGTGCCGCGAGAGCAGCGGCGCGGGCAGCGGCAACGGATTCGGGCGCGGGCTGCCGCCGGCCGCCGACAACGAGTCCAAATGGTCCTACGCCAAGCCCCTCCTGACGTCGGTCGAGGTGGGCTGCCCGCAGATCGAGGGCGCGTCCGCCGCGTACCGCGATCTGCTGCGCATCCGTACGAGTGAAACCGACTTCGGGCTCGGCACCGCCCAACAGGTGCAGTCGAAGCTGTCCTTCCCGCTGTCCGGCAAGGACGAGACACCCGGAGTGATCACGATGGAACTCGGCGACCTCGTCGTCGTCCTCAACGCGACCCCCGGGGCGCAGGAGCAGAAGGTGGCGCAGGCGAAGGGCACGGGGTACGCACTGCACCCCGTCCAGGCCAAGGGCGCGGACACCGTCGTCAAGTCCGCGTCCTACGCGGCGGACTCGGGCACGTTCACCGTTCCCGGACGGACCGTGGCGGTGTTCTCCCGGACCCCCTGACAGGGCACTACATTTGGTGGGGCGGCTCCGGGACCCCGGGCCGCCCCACCGGCCTGTCCGAGGGGTGGCGGATGGACGTCCACGGCAAGCGGACCGACGCGACCGTGCTGCTCGTGGACGACACGGCGGCAGGCCGGTACGCCATGGGCGCCCTGCTGCGCCGCGCCGGACACCAGGTCGTCACGGCCGCCACCGGCAACGAGGCACTCGTCGAACTCGACGCCCGGCTGCGCAGGGGAACCCTCCCCGACGTGGCCCTCGTCGACGTGGAACTCTCCGACATGAACGGCTTCGAACTCTGCCGCAGGATCAAGGCCCGCGCCCACATGGCCGGCCTGCCCGTCGTGCACTTCTCCGCCTCCTCCGTGAGCCCCGCCGACCGCTGCCGGGGCCTTGAGGCGGGCGGGGAGGCCTATCTGGCGGTACCGGCCGAGCCCGAGGAGATCGACGCCGTGGTCCGCGCCGCCGTGCGCTCCGCGCGACTGCGGGCCGACGACCAGGCACTGGCCCGGCGGCTGACCCTCCTGTCGGAGACGATCGTCACCATCCAGGCCGCCCGCACCCTCCAGGAACTCGCCGACGCCGCCGCGGGCGGCACCGCACGGCTCACCGGCGGCCCCGCCGCCGTCTTCTTCCTCGGCCCGGACGACGAGCTGTACCGCGCCCTGTCCCGCGACCGCACCTCGCTCGCACTGCCCGACGAGGGCGCCCACCGGGCCGTGGCCGGGCTGCTCCGGCGGCTCACCCGAGGACAGTCCGGAGTACGGATCACCACGGTGCCCGCGCCGCTGTGGCCCGCCGGGTTCTTCCGGCCCGGCATGGAGCACGACGCCCGGCTGGCGCTCATCCTCACGCAGGAGGGCAAGGCCGCGGTGTGCCTGGCCACGCCCACCCGCGGGATGCGCAGGGTCAACCCGGAGGAGGAGACCCTGGTGGCCCGGCTCGCCCAGGCCACGGCGTACGCCGCCGAACCGCTGCTCATGTACCAGGTCGAACGGCATGTCGCCCTCACCCTCCAGCACAGCTTCCTGCCCCAGCCGCACCGGCTCCCCGAACTGCCGGGCATCGACGTCGCGGTCCGCTACGTGCCCGCCTCGCAGCAGACCGAGATCGGCGGCGACTTCTACGCGGCACTGCGCACCGACGACGGCGTGCTCGTCGCCGTGGGCGACGTCGTCGGGCACTCGCTGGACGCGGCCACCGTCATGGTCGAGATCCGGCACGCGCTGCGCGCCTACTGCGTCGACGAGAGCGACCCGGCCGTGCTGGCCGAGCGCCTCGACAAGATGCTGCGGTACTACCACCCCGGGATCACCACCACGGTCTGCCTGGCCCTGATCGACCCCGCCACCGGGCGCACCCGGATCGCGAACGCCGGCCACATCCCGCCGCTCGTCATCCGCGACACCGGTACGGCCGAGTACGCGAAGGCCGCCGGGCCGCTGCTCGGGATCGGGCTGCCCCATCCGGCGCCGACCGAGTTGTTCCTCGAAGCGGGCGACCGGTTCCTGATGGTGACCGACGGGCTCATCGAGACCCGGGGCACGGATCTGGCGGCCTCCATGGAACACCTCCGTGCGGCGGCCGTCGGCGCGCTGCCCGGTCTGGACGCCCTGTGCGACACGCTCCTGGACTGCTTCGGCCATGAGCGGGAGGACGACATCGCGCTGCTCGCGCTGAAGCTAGGGTGAGGGTTGTTTCCCCCGAACAGGAGTGCCCATGCCGCAGATCACCGTCGACTACTCCGCGTCGCTCGGCGACGCCTTCGACCGGCAGGGGTTCGCTGCCGCGCTGCACGCCGTGGTGGTGGAGACGGCCGCCGCGAAGATCGAGGCGTGCAAGTGCCGGTTCCGGGCCGTGGACGACATCGTCGTCGGCGCCGATGTCACGGGGCACGCGCTGGTGCATGTCGGTCTGGCGCTGCTGCCGGGGCGCTCCGCGGAGGTGAAGTCGGCGTTGACGTCGGGGGCGTTGGAGCTTGTGCGCGCGCATGTGAAGCCGGTGGACGGACTCGTGCTGCACGCGTCCGCGGAGGTCCGCGACCTCGACCCGTCGTACCAGAAGTTCGTGGGCTGACTTCACAGTGCGGCCCGGTGGGGGCCGTTCGCGCAGTTCCCCGCGCCCCTTTAGGGG
>NZ_JBHWZP010000404.1:0-7725 GCF_042728395.1 Streptomyces sp. NPDC060205 | reverse complement strand
GGTAGTCGCCCGCCCCGGTCGTGTCGCCCCACCCGTAGACCCCGAGTCAGTGACGGGAAGGGTAGGGGCGGCGGGGGCGAGGACATCCCCTCCTACGCCCAGAGCTGCCCCTGCAGCGTCGCGATCGCTTCCTCCGTCGTCTCCGCCGTGTACACGCCCGTCGACAGGTACTTCCACCCGCCGTCGGCCACGACGAACACGATGTCGGCGGGCGAGCCCGCCGCGACGGCCTTGCGGCCGACCCCGATCGCCGCGTGCAGCGCGGCCCCCGTGGAGACCCCGGCGAAGATGCCCTCCTGCTGGAGGAGCTCCCGCGTACGGGTCACCGCGTCGGCCGAGCCGACCGAGAAGCGGGTGGTGAGGACGGACGCGTCGTACAGCTCGGGCACGAAGCCCTCGTCGAGGTTGCGCAGCCCGTAGACGAGATCGTCGTAGCGCGGCTCGGCCGCGACGATCTTCACGTCGGGCTTGTGCTCGCGCAGGAACCGGCCCACGCCCATCAGCGTGCCGGTGGTGCCGAGCCCGGCGACGAAGTGCGTGACGGACGGCAGGTCGGCGAGGATCTCGGGGCCCGTGGTCGCGTAGTGCGCGCCCGCGTTGTCGGCGTTGCCGTACTGGTAGAGCATCACCCAGTCGGGATGCTCGGCGGCCAGTTCCTTCGCCACGCGCACCGCCGTGTTGGAGCCGCCCGCCGCCGGGGAGGGGATGATCTGGGCGCCCCACATGCCGAGCAGGTCCCGCCGCTCCTGCGAGGTGTTCTCGGGCATGACGCACACCATGCGGTAGCCCTTGAGCTTCGCGGCCATGGCGAGCGAGATGCCGGTGTTGCCGGACGTCGGTTCGAGGATCGTGCAGCCGGGTGTCAGCCGGCCGTCCTTCTCGGCCTGTTCGACCATGTGGAGCGCGGGGCGGTCCTTGACCGAGCCGGTCGGGTTGCGGTCCTCAAGCTTCGCCCAGATACGGACGTCGGCGGACGGCGAGAGCCGCGGCAGGCGCACCAGAGGGGTGTTGCCCACCGCGGCCAGCGGGGAGTCGTAGCGCATCGGCGATCAGAGCCCGGCAGCCCGGTCAGACCATGCCGCCGGCGACGGCCGGCAGGATGGTGACGCTGTCGCCGTCGGTGAGCTTGGTGTTGATGCCGTCGAGGAAGCGGACGTCCTCGTCGTTCAGGTACACGTTCACGAAGCGGCGCAGTTCGCCCCCGTCCACGATGCGGGCCTGGATGCCCGTGTGGCGGCTTTCGAGGTCGGCGAAGAGCGCGGCAAGGGTGTCCCCGCCGCCCTCGACGGCCTTCTGGCCGTCGGTGTAGGTGCGGAGGATGGTGGGGATGCGGACCTCGATGGCCATGGTTGCGGGCTCCTGTCGGAAAGCGGAAGTCGGAAGGCGAGTCGGGTCTGGGGGTGGTGCGCGGGGCGGTGCGTACGAGGACCGCGCCGGGCGGGCGGGACGCCGGTCGCGGCCCGCGCGGAGCCGAGGCTCTCACTGCCGTACGGCGGCAGGGTTCAGCGCGTACAGATGGCGCTCTGCAGCCTGCACAGGTCGACGTGCAGCCGCGCCACGAGCAGCATGCCCGGCGTCTTTTCGCTCACGTCGTGGGAAACCATGGGCTCATCGTATCGATTCCCGGTCCGGGTCCCGGAATGTGATCTCAGATAGTGGATGAATTCTGCCCGACATACGGGATCAGGTGGCGCCCACGGAAGTTCAGTACGCCTCCACCACCGTGACCTCCTCCTCCGTGACGACCCCGTCGACGATCCGGAACGAGCGGAACTGGAAGTCCCCGAGCCCGTCGGTGTCGGCGGTGGAGACGAGGACGTAGTGAGCGTTCGGCTCGCTCGCGAGGTTGATGTCCGTGCGGGAGGGATGGGCCTCGGTGGAGGTGTGCGAGTGGTAGACGACGACCGGTTCCTCGTCGCGGTCGTCCATCTCGCGGTACAGCTTGAGCAGGTCCCCGGAGTCGAACTCGTAGAACGTGGGCGACATCGCCGCGTTCAGCATGGGGATGAAGCGCTCGGGGCGGCCGGTCCCCTCCGGGCCCGCGATCACGCCGCACGCCTCGTCGGGATGGTCCTGGCGCGCGTGCGCGACGATCTGGTCGACGAGGGCCTGGGTGATGGTCAGCATGGGGCCAGGATAGGCAGACGGCAGCCCCGTACCGGAGAGTGGTACGGGGCTGCCCACATGCTGGGCATCCGGGGGCGGCGAGGGGCGCGCCCTCCAGGACGGGACCGGCTGGTCCGCGTCAGTTGACCTTCTCGAACTCCGGCTCGCGGCGCTCGGTGACCTCCGGGTTGCGGGACTTCAGCACGGCCCAGCCGATGCCGAGCGCGGCGGCCCAGCCGGCCATCACGTACAGGCAGACGCGGGAGTCGGCGTCGTACGCGATGAGGCCGGTGACGAAGAGCAGGAACGCGACCGCGACCCAGCTGAACTTCGAACCGCCGGGGGCCGGGAAGGGCGAGGCGGGCAGGCGTCCCGCGTCGACGGCGCGGCGGTACAGGATGTGGCTGATGAGGATCATGAGCCAGGTCCAGATGCCGGCCGCGGTGGCCACCGAGACGACGTAACCGAAGGCCTTCTCCGGGACGATGTAGTTCAGGATCACGCCGACGCCCATGAACAGGACGGAGAGCGTGATGCCGAACGCGGGCGTCTTGGTGGCGGACAGCCTGTTGAAGATCTTCGGGGCCTCGCCGTTGTCCGCCAGGGTGCGCAGCATGCGGCCCGTGGAGTACATGCCGGAGTTGCAGGAGGACAGGGCAGCCGTCAGTACGACGAAGTTGACGATGCCGGCGCCCGCCGGGATGCCGATCTTCGCGAAGGCCGCGACGAAGGGGCTCACGCCCGGCGCGAACTCCGTCCACTTCACGACGCAGAGGATGACCGTGAGCGCGCCGACGTAGAAGAGGGCGATGCGCCAGGGCAGGGTGTTGATCGCCTTGGGGAGGGTCTTCTCCGGGTTCTCGGACTCGCCCGCGGTGACGCCGACGAGTTCGACGGCCAGGTAGGCGAACATGACGCCCTGCAGGGTCATCAGGGACGAGCCGATGCCCTTGGGGAAGAAGCCGTCGAAGGCCCAGAGGTTGGAGACGGCGGCGGTGTCGCCCGCGGAGCTGAAGCCGAAGGTGAGCACGCCGAGGCCGATCACGATCATGCCGATGAGGGCGGTGACCTTGACCATCGAGAACCAGAACTCGATCTCGCCGAAGAGCTTGACGGAGATCAGGTTCGCCACGAAGAGCACGACCAGGAAGACCAGGGCCGTGACCCACTGCGGGATCTGCGGGAACCAGTAGTTGACGTAGATCGCGGCGGCGGTGAGTTCCGCCATGCCGGTGACGACCCACATCAGCCAGTACGTCCAGCCGGTGAAGTAGCCGAAGAACGGGCCGAGGAACTCACGGGAGTACTCCGCGAAGGAGCCCGAGACGGGACGGTAGAGCAGCAGCTCACCGAGGGCCCGCATGATGAAGAAGATGATGACGCCCGCGAGGGCGTACATCAGGATGAGGCTGGGGCCCGCCTTGGCGATGTTCGCCCCGGCTCCCAGGAAGAGGCCGACGCCGATGGCGCCGCCGATCGCGATCATCTGGACCTGACGGCTGCCGAGCCCGCGTTCGTAGCCCTCTTCGGGGGCGTCGCCGTCGGCGGCGCCGTTGCCGCCCCGCTCGTCGTCGTGCTTACCGACCTGCACCGAGGTCATGTCTGATGCGCCTTTCTCCATGCCGGCCCGCGCCTTCGTCGGCTGCGGTCCGGTGTCCGAATCCCCCCGGATTACTGGAGTCGAACGGGCTCCCCGAGCCCGCTCATGCCTGGCCGGCGGTCGCCGGCTCGGTGGCGCACCCGGCGGGACGTGGGTGGTGTCCCGTCGGGCGATCGTGAAGATTTATCACGGCCGCAACATTCGTCGTCCGGGGCGCTTGTAGCGCATGCCACAGGAAGAAGCGGACATACGACACCCGGGCCCACATTGCAGGCCCGGGCGGTGATGTGATCGTTATCCGGATTTGAGCGTCCGCTGAGCGAACGGTCGATGTCGTGTCATCGACGGCTGCGCGTCACGGCATCAGCGTCTCGACGAGGGTCTCCTGCAGCCCGCCGAGCCACAGGTACGCCATCACCATCGGCTTGCGCGGGTCCTCGTCGGGGAGCCGGTAGAGCAGGTCCGTGTCCTCCTCGTCGACGACGTCCAGCCGGGAGCCGATGGCGAGGCGCAGGTCGTTGAGGCAGCTGAGCCACTGCTTCGATTCCTCGGAGGTCAGTTTCAGGACCGCTCCCCCCTCCCCCACGGCCGCCACGCCGTCCAGGGAGCGGATCACCACGAGGGCGTTGTCCCGTTTGCCGGCCCGCAGGTCGTTCTCGGTGAAGCGGCGGAACTCCGAGGAGTACGCGCGCTGCTCCTCGGCCTGCTCGGGCGAGGTGGCCTCGACGTCGGGTCCGCTGTACGCGTCCGGGAAGAGGCGCTTCAGCACGGGGTCCGAGGGCGGCTCGCTCGGCCCCTCCGCGAACAGTTCGGCGAGCGGGTCGTCGGAGACGTCCTCGCCGGGGCCCGGTCCGATGAGCTCCAGGAGCTGTACGGCGAGGGAGCGGATGATGGAGATCTCGACCTCGTCGAGCGCGACGGCCGCGCCGCCGCCGGGGAGCGGTTCGAAGTGTCCTGGCATCAGGTTGCGTCGCTACTTCCAGTACTGCGCGGGCGTCGGGTGCTGCGCCGGCGTCGGGCGGGTGCCGGTCCTGCCGTGGCCGGCCCTGTCGTGGCAGGCCCTGCGGTCTTGGGTCCCGCGAAGTCCGGTGGTGCTGCGATGTCCGGTCTCGCGGTCCGCGGCCAGGTCATTTCCGGTCGTGCTGGAGGGTGGCCCACAGACCGTAGCCGTGCATGGCCTGTACGTCGCGTTCCATCTCCTCACGGGTGCCGCTGGAGACTACGGCCCGGCCCTTGTGGTGTACGTCCATCATCAGCTTGGTGGCCTTGTCCTTCGAGTACCCGAAGTACGTCTGGAAGACGTACGTCACGTAGCTCATCAGGTTGACCGGATCGTTGTGGACGATGGTCACCCAGGGGACGTCGGGCTCGGTTACGGCGAAGACCTCCTCAGCCGACTCGGTCTTTTCGGTCTCTAGGGGTGCGGGAGCCGTCACACGGCCCATGCTGCCACCACAGGCGGGTGCCCGGCCAAACGAGGGCCGCACAGCATGCGCATCGCGGGCGAGCCGCACATCACACGGCCTAGAAATCGTCAGAGTGACGAGATAGGGGTAGCATCCTGGTCATGAACACTGCGGACCTGGGACTGCCGGTGGATGTGCCGTCGACAGCTCTCTTCACGGACCATTACGAGCTGACCATGCTGCAGGCCGCTCTCAAGGGCGGCACGGCCGACCGGCGTTCGGTCTTCGAGGTCTTCACCCGCCGCCTGCCCGAGGGCCGCCGCTACGGTGTCGTGGCCGGCACCGGGCGGGTCCTGGACGCGGTGGAGAACTTCCGCTTCGACGCCGACGTCATCGGCTTCCTGCGCGAGCGGAACGTCGTGGACGAGCCGACCCTTGAGTGGCTGGCCTCGTACCGCTTCGGCGGCGACGTCTGGGGCTACCCGGAGGGCGAGGTGTACTTCGCCGGGTCGCCGGTCCTGCGGGTCGAGGGCTCCTTCGCGGAGTGCGTGCTCCTGGAGACGGTGATCCTCTCCATCCTCAACCACGACTCGGCCATCGCGGCCGCAGCCTCCCGGATGGCCTCGGCGGCCGGCGGGCGCCCGCTGATCGAGATGGGCGCCCGGCGCACCCACGAGCTGGCCGCGGTCGCGGCGTCCCGCGCGGCGTACGTCGGCGGCTTCACCACCACCTCGGACCTGGCCGCGGGCTTCCGTTACGGCATCCCGACGGTCGGTACGTCCGCCCACGCCTTCACCCTCGTGCACGACACCGAGCGGGACGCCTTCCGCGCCCAGGTGGACTCGCTGGGCCGCGGCACCACGCTGCTCGTGGACACGTACGACGTCGCCGAGGCCGTGCGCCTCGCCGTCGAGGTGGCCGGGCCCGAGCTGGGCGCCGTCCGCATCGACTCCGGTGACCTGCTGCTCGTGGCGCACCGGGTTCGGCAGCAGCTGGACGAGCTGGGCGCCACGAAGACCCGGATCATCGTGACCTCGGACCTCGACGAGTACGCGATCGCCTCGCTGGCCGCGGCGCCCGTGGACGCGTACGGGGTGGGCACCCAGCTGGTGACGGGCTCCGGGCATCCGACGTGTTCGATGGTCTACAAGATCGTCGCGCGCGCCGAGTCGGCGGACCCGAAGGCTCCGCTCCTGCCGGTGGCCAAGAAGTCCTCGGGCGGCAAGACGTCGATCGGCGGCCGCAAGTGGGCCGCGCGGCGGCGCGACGAGCACGGGGTCGCCGAGGCCGAGGTGATCGGCACGGGCGCGGTCCCGGCCGAGCTCGCCGACAGCCAGCTCCTGGTGCAGCTCGTCAAGGGCGGCCAGGTCGTCGCCCGCGAGCCGCTGGACGTCGTACGCGACCGGCACGCGGCGGCCCGCGCGAACCTGCCCCTGTCGGCGACCCAGCTGTCACGCGGCGAAGCCGTCATTCCGACCGAATACGTGTGAGAACCGGGGGCGGTACTCGCCTGTACCGGCCCCGTACTGGAGTGAACGGGCGGCAAGCCGGGAAGGGGCACGGCAGCGACCGCGCCCTCACGGGGCGCGGGGAATTGCGCCGAGCCCCCACCGATCCGCACACCATCCACCGGCCTCCCCGCGGAGCGCCTCGCCGAGCCGAAGGACACCGCCCATGCGCCGCGCCCTGATCGTCGTAGACGTCCAGAACGACTTCTGCGAGGGAGGCAGCCTCGCGGTGCCCGGCGGGGCGGACGTGGCCGCCGCGATCACGGAGCTGATCGGGCAGGCGCCCGCCGGCTACCGCCACGTGGTGGCGACCCGCGACCACCACATCGCCCCCGGGGGCCACTTCGCGGACAACCCCGACTACGTCCACTCCTGGCCCGCGCACTGCGTGGCCGGCACGGAGGGGGTGGGCTTCCACCCGAACTTCGCACCGGCGGTCGCCTCCGGCGCGATCGACGCCGTGTTCGACAAGGGCGCGTACTCGGCGGCGTACAGCGGCTTCGAGGGCGCCGACGAGAACGGGGTCTCGCTGGGCGAGTGGCTGCGTACGCGGGAGATCACCGAGGTCGACGTCGTGGGCATCGCCACGGACCACTGCGTGAAGGCGACGGCCCTGGACGCGGCGCGGGAGGGTTTCCGCACGCAGGTCCTGCTCGACCTGACGGCCGGGGTGGCCCCGGACACCACGACCCAGGCCCTGGACGCGCTCCGAGAAGCAGGCATCGAACTCTCCGGCAAGCCGGTGGTCTGAAAGGCGCCCCGCAGGGGCCGCCTTTCAGGGGCGCGGGGAACTGCGCGGCCAGCCACGACGGATCCGCAGCAGACCACGCACCGTCAGCCCCCCAGGGGCGCGGGGAACGGCGCGGCCAGCCACGACGGGTCCGCGGCAGACCACGCACGGTCAGCCCCCCAGGGGCGCGGGGAACGGCGCGGCCAGCCACGACGGGTCCGCAGCGGGACGACAACGCGCTGCGGGCGTGCGTGTCGGCTGTGGGCCGGTGGGGGCTTGTCGCGCAGTTCCCCGCGCCCCTGGGGGGCTGACGTGCGTCGTCGGCTGCGGGCCGGTGGGGGCCGGCCGCGCAGTTCCCCGCGCCCCTGGGGGGGC
>NZ_JBHWZP010000403.1:0-7755 GCF_042728395.1 Streptomyces sp. NPDC060205 | reverse complement strand
GCCGGCACGGTCGAGGGGGCCTCACAGCGTGCGGGACCCCGTTCAGCCCAGGGTCAGGGACGCCTGTACGGGCAGATGGTCGCTCGGGAACTGCCCGTCCGCGGAGAAGGTGTTGATCGACGCCCGGTGCGCGCTCACCCCGGGCGAGGCGAGGATCCAGTCGATGCGGTCGCCGTCCGGGGTCAGCGGCCGGTACCCGTGGAACGTGGCGTACAGCTCGCTCCGCTCGGCCGCCGTCTCCCAGGTGTCGACGAGGCCGGCGGCCAGCATCGTGTCGTAGACGGGGTTCTTGTGGGCGGCGACGTTGAAGTCGCCGGTCACCACCAGCGGCAGGGAACGGTCCAGCCCTGCTATCCGTTCGGTGATCAGGGCCGCGGCACGCGCGCGTGCGTTCTGACTGGCGTTGTCCAGATGGGTGTTGAGGAAGTAGAACTCCCGCTGTCCGTCGCGCAGATCACGGAAGCGGACCCAGGTGACCATGCGTATGGAGCCACCGCCCCAGGTGTTCGAGCCGATCACGGCCGGCGTGTCCGAGAGCCAGAAGTGGTCGTACTCCACCGGGGCGAGTCTGCGGGTGTCGTAGAAGACCGTCATGAACTCGTCCCGGCTGCCGCCCGCGCGGCCCGTGCCGATCCAGTCGTGGTGCCCGCCGAGGTCCGCCGCGATGTCGCGCACCTGCTGATGGAGGCCTTCCTGGGTCCCAATGACGTGCGGCCGCTCCCGGCGCAGCAGTTCACGGGTGACGGGACGGCGGACGGCCCAGCTGTGGGGTTCGGCGGTGCTCGCGTACCGCAGGTTGAAGGACATGACCTCCAGGCGGCCGTGGCGGTCCGCCGCCGAGGCGGACGACCTGGAGAGCGCCGTACTGGACAGGGGCAGGGCGACCGCGGCGGCGAGCGCGGTCTTGAGTCCCAGGCGGCGCGTGACTCGGCTGTGACGGGGCACGGGATGCTCCTTCTGTGGCCAGTGCCGGTCTGTGGTGCGGACCGTTGCTGCGACGGATGCCGGTCGGGTCGTGCGCCTCGCAGTCTCGGAGTTGGGCGTGAACATGTCGAGATGCCCGGATGGATCCGGAGGGAAGTCCGCGCGTGTTCCGGGAGGGGGCCGGGGGAGGATCTCCGGGCAAGGGGGGTGCAATGAGGGTGTTGACCAGCCGGAAGGTCGCGGATAACTTCGCTCTACGGATTGTTGATTCCGCTGAGCGGAAAACTGGAGGGTGCGGAATGGGTCAGGGTCAGCAGGAGAAGGTGGCGACGAGCCTCGCCGGCGCCGTCAGCGAGGAGATCAGCGCCTCCCTCGCCCCGGTCGACGCCGAGTTGGAGCGCCGCTACCCCGGAGACCCCGGCACCCGCCAGCCCGTCCACACCGTGTACGTCCCGGGCGACGCCTTCGCCGCCGACACCCTCCGCTCCTGGGGCGACCAGGCCCTCGCCGCCCTCGACCGGCACGCACCCGACGCGGCCTCCTTCGCCGCCGTCCTCGGCCTTCCCGACGACCTCGCCGAGCCCGTGCACGCCCGCGTCCGCGCCAAACTGGAGCGCGAGCCGATCGAAGACCTGCGCGTCGACTTCGAGGACGGCTACGGGCCGCGTCCCGACGCCGAGGAGGACGAGTCCGCCGCCCGGGCCGCCCGGCTGATCTCGCAGGCGTACCAGGACGGCACGGCGGCCCCGTACATGGGCATCCGGATGAAGTGCATGGAGGCACCGGTCCGCGCCCGGGGCATCCGCACGCTCGACATCTTCCTCACCGGCCTGATGGCGGCCGGCGGACTGCCCGCCGGCCTGGTGCTCACGCTGCCGAAGGTCACGTACGCGGAGCAGGTCACCGCGATGGTGCGGCTCCTGGAGGAGTTCGAGAAGGCCCACGGCCTTGAGCGGGGCCGGATCGGCTTCGAGATCCAGATCGAGACCAGCCAGTCCGTCCTCGCCACCGACGGCACGGCGACCGTCGCCCGGATGATCCAGGCCGCCGAGGGCCGCGCCACCGGACTGCACTACGGCACCTTCGACTACAGCGCCTGTCTCGGCGTCTCCGCCGCGTACCAGGCGAGCGACCACCCGGCCGCCGACCACGCCAAGGCGATCATGCAGGTCGCGGCCGCGGGCACCGGCGTACGGGTCTCGGACGGCTCCACCAATGTGCTGCCCGTCGGCCCGACGGAGAAGGTCCACGACGCCTGGCGCCTGCACTTCGGCCTCACCCGCCGCGCCCTCGCCCGCGCCTACTACCAGGGCTGGGACATGCACCCCGGGCACCTGCCGACCCGCTACGCGGCCGTGTTCGCCTTCTACCGCGAGGGGTTCGAGCAGGCCGCGGCCCGCCTCGTCGCGTACGCCAACCGCGCCGGCGGAGACGTGATGGACGAGCCCGCCACCGCCAAGGCGCTCAGCGGCTATCTGCTGCGCGGCCTGGACTGCGGGGCCCTCGACATCGCGGAAGTGGCACGGGCGACCGGACTCACACGCACGGATCTGGAGGGCTTCGCGGTACCGCGGCGGGCGGATCTGACGGTCTCGGCCAAGTAGCGGCCCTGTCACAGCACCCGCCGCAGGCCCTCGCCGTCACCTGAGCCCCGTACTGTGGGCGGCACTTCATTGGCACGTCACAGGAACGGGGCAGCGGTGTCTGCGGGGGAGAACCAGCAGCCGGGCGAGCGGGCCCGGCCCGGGGAGAGCGAACAGCCGGACGGGATCGGGCGGCTCCTGGCCGGCCGCTACCGCGTCGTGGCCCCACTGGGCCGCGGCGGAATGGGCGTGGTCTGGCGGGCCCACGACGAAGTGCTCGGCCGCGAGGTGGCCGTCAAGGAACTGCGCACCTATACGGACGCGGACGCGCCCGAACTCGCCGACCTGGGGCTGCGGATGCAGCGCGAGGCCCGCGCGGCGGCCCGGGTGCGCCACCCCGGCGTGATCGCCGTGCACGACGTGGCTCAGATCGACGGCCGCCCGCTCATCGTCATGGAGCTGGTGGACGGGCCGTCCCTGGACGACGTCCTGCGCGAGCGCGGCACGATCGACGCCCGCGAGGCCGCCGGGATCGGCGCGAAGGTCATGGACGCGCTCGCCGCGGCCCACCGGGCGGGAGTCCTGCACCGCGACGTGAAACCGGGCAACATCCTGCTCGACCGCTCGGGACGGGTCGTCCTCACGGACTTCGGCATCGCCACGATGGAGGACCCCGGCGACGGCTCCACCGCGCATCTCACGCGCAGCGGCGAACTGGTCGGCTCCCTGGACTACCTGGCACCCGAACGGGCCCAGGGGTACGAGCCGGGTCCCGCCTCCGACATCTGGGCACTCGGCGCCACGCTGTACGCGGCCGTCGAGGGGTCCTCGCCCTTCCGCCGCACGTCCACGTGGTCCACGCTCACGGCGATAGTCGTCGAACCGCTGCCCGAACCGCGCCGCGCCGGACCGCTCGGCCCCGTCCTGCGCCTGCTGATGCACAAGCAGCCCGAGTCCCGTCCGGAGGCCGGCCGCGCGAGCGAACTGCTGGAAGCGGTGGCGGCGGCGACCGGGGAGGACTCGGCGACCCGCGGGCTGAGGGCGCCCGCGCCCCCGGCGCGGGAGGCGACCGAGCGGAGCGTCCCGGTGATACCACCGGGGTTCGGGCCGCCACAGCCGATGCCGCAGCCGCAACCGATACCGCAACCGTCCGCTCCGGCGGCCCCGGCCGCGCAGGCCACCCCGGTGCCTTCGGTCACCCCGGCAACCCCGGTCACGTCCGAGCCGGCCGCGCCCGCCGCTCCCCGGCGCCGCGGCAGGGGTCGCATCCTGCTCGTCGGCGTGGCCGTCGCCGTCGTACTGGCCTCCACCGGTGTCATCGTCGCCCACCTGACGGACTCCGACGCGTCCGGATCGGCCGCCAGGACCGGAGCCTCCCGGGACGCCGACGGCACCGCCTCCCCGGGCGCCACCCGCGGCTCGGTCGACCTGACGGACGACAAGAAGCCCAAGGAGCAGGCCGACAAGAAGGAGTCGTCGCCCCCGGGCGACCGACCGGACTCCACGGAGGACACCGACCGCACCGAGGACACCGAACCGACGGACAAGGCACCCACCCCCTCGCCCCGGGACACCAAGGGCGATACCACGGGCGGGAGTTCGGGCGGCGGGGAGACCGCGAGCGCCGCACCGGTCTGCCACGCCATCGGCGGCGGCAAGTACAACTGCCAGGTCTGGAAGACCGCGGCGTCCTACACCGCCGCGGGAGCACGGGCGGGCACCCTCAACGCCGGCACCAACTACTTCTACTGCCAGCAGGATCTGGGGCGCCGCGAGACCTCCGGGAGGTGGACGAACACCTGGTGGGCGAAGACCGACGACGACAGCGGCAACACCGGCGTCTGGATCAGCGACGTCTACGTCCAGGGCGGCGACAACGACTCACCCGTGCCCGGACTGCCCGTCTGCTGAGCGCGTACGTACTTCTCCAGGCCGGAAGCCGTCGTGCGTCCCTCCCGGGCGAACAGCCGCGTCCCCTCGGCGCAGAGCCGCAGGTCGCCGCGCGCCCGGGAGCAGAACTCCTCGGGCGTGGGCCCGAACAGTTCCCTCAACCCCGCTGACTCCGCGAGGAGTTCGGTGAGCAGCCGGCGCTCGCCTGGGTGCTCGCGCGGAGTCCCGGTGCCGTCGTGCAGGACACCGTGACGGTTCACATAGAGATGGACACCGTCGAGCACTTCGCCGGGCTCACCCGGCCCGTTCGGCTCCGGCTCGACGCGGAAGTCGTTCGAGGGCAGCAGCACGCGGTCGTACGCACCCGACGGCCTCGTGACTCCCTCGCTCGCGTCGATCGCGGCCAGCTGGGCCGGGTCCAGCCAGGTGAGGAACAGCTCGCGGGTGTGCCCGGGGACGCGAAAGGGCGACGCGGACACGTATCCCAGGGCGCTGACGTGCGCCGACACGCCGATCTCCAGCCCGGTGACCCGCGCCTTCACCAGGGGGATCGGGGACGACAGCTCGTACTGGCGCATCTTGTGCCGGAGCTGGGCGGGGGAGGCGTTCGAGCCGACCGCGAGGACGGGCTCCCGGCCCGGGAACGTACGGCGGGTCAGCGGCAGCAGCCGGTCCCCGTCGAGGAGCCCCGACTCCGCGGGCCAGACGCCGGGATAGACAAGGGGGTCCTCGCGCGGCGCCACGGCCAGGCCGAGTGCTTCGAGCGTGCGGTCGGCCGGGTGGCGCCGGGGCTCCGCCATGTATCAGGCGGCGGGCGGCAGTTCACCCGAGCCACGGGTGATCAGACGCGTCGGCAGTTCGATGCGCTCGGGCAGCACGAGGGAACCGTCGAGCTGGCGGAAGAGGCGGTCGGCGGCGGTACGGCCGAGCTGGGCGGCGTCCTGGGCGACGACGGTGACCCCGGGCTGGAGGAGGTCGGCGAGCTCGATGTCGTCGAAGCCGACCAGCGCGACCGGGCGGGCGCGCTCGGCGATGACGCGTACGACCGTGACCGTCACGCGGTTGTTGCCCGCGAAGACCGCGGTCACGGGGGAGGAGCCCGAGAGCATGGTCTCGGCCGCCACGCGGACCCGCTCCGGGCCGGTGACGCCCAGGGACATCCACTCGGGCTCCACCGGGATGCCGGCGTCCTCCATCGCGGCGCGATAGCCGCGCAGCCGCTCGGCGGCCGTGTGGATGCGGGGCATGTCACCGATGAACCCGATCCGGCGGTGGCCGTGCGCGATGAGATGCGCGACGCCGTCGCGCGCGCCGCCGAAGCTGTCGGAGAGCACCACGTCCGCGTCGATCTGCCCGGCGGGGCGGTCCACGAAGACCGTGGCGACGCCCGCCTTTATCTCCGGCTCCAGATAGCGGTGGTCGTCTCCGGCCGGGATGACGACCAGCCCGTCCACGCGGCGCGCGCAGAGCGCGAGGACCAGTTCCTGCTCGCGGTCCGGGTCTTCGGCGCTGGAGCCGTTGATCAGCAGGGCGCCGTGGGCGCGGGCCACCTCCTCCACCGCCCGGCTCAGCGGGCCGTAGAACGGGTCCGCCAGATCCTCCAGGACCAGGCCGATGCTCGCGGTGCTGCCCTTGCGGAGCACGCGCGCGCTGTCGTTGCGGCGGAACCCCAGCGCCTCGATGGCCTCCTGCACGCGGCGCTCGGTGTCGGGGGTGACCCCGGGCTCGCCGTTGACTACACGCGATACCGTCTTCAGGCCGACCCCGGCACGCGCGGCGACGTCCTTCATCGTCGGGCGGTTGCCGTAGCGGCTCTCGGTTCGGCGGGCGGTCTCGGCCACGATGCGCTGTCCTGTCCTGTAGTCCTGTGGGGCCGCGTCGGGCTTGACGGGCCCGATGGGCACCCGGATCGGGATGTGGCGTCGAGCATAGAGCCTGGACAACGTTGTCAGATGCGAGAGAGACTGTCCATCGCTTTTCCGGCCCGCTCTCCCCACCGCGCGACCGGCCTGCCCTTTCCTCATGGTCCATCGGGATCCGATCGGGAGAACTGACACTGATGCACACCGACCTCGTGGCCGCGCTCGACATCGGCGGCACCAAGATCGCCGGAGCGCTGGTGGACGGCCACGGCCGGATCCTGCTGCGCGCCCAGCGGCCGACGCCCGCGCAGGAGCACGGCGACATCGTCATCCGGGCCGTGGAGGCCGTGCTCGGCGAGCTGACCGCCTCACCCCTGTGGAGCAGGGTGACGGCGGTCGGCATCGGCAGCGCCGGGCCCGTGGACGCCTCGGCGGGCACGGTCAGTCCGGTGAACGTGCCCGGCTGGCGCGACTTCCCCCTCGTCGAACGGGTGCGCGCCGTGACGGACGGGCTGCCCGTCGAGCTGATCGGCGACGGGGTGGCGATCACGGCGGCCGAGCACTGGCAGGGGGCGGCCCGGGGGCACGACAACGCGCTGTGCATGGTCGTGTCCACGGGGGTCGGCGGCGGGCTGGTCCTTGGCGGGAAGCTGCATCCCGGACCCACGGGCAATTCCGGTCACATCGGCCACATCAGTGTGGATCTGGACGGCGACCTGTGTCCGTGCGGGTCCCGTGGCTGCGTCGAGCGCATCGCGAGCGGGCCGAACATCGCGCGCCGCGCCATCGAGGGCGGGTGGCGGCCGGGCCCCGAGGGGGACGAGTCCGCGGCTGCCGTGGCGGCCGCCGCCCGTGCGGGCGACCCCGTCGCGACGGCCTCCTTCGAGCGGGCCGCGCAGGCGCTGGCGGCGGGCATCGCGGCGACCGCGACCCTCGTGGAGATCGACATCGCGGTGATCGGCGGGGGAGTGGGCAAGGCGGGCGAGGTGCTGTTCGCGCCCCTGCGGGCCGCTCTGCGCGACTACGCGACGCTGTCGTTCGTGCAGCGCCTCACGGTGACGCCCGCGCAGATGGGCACGGACGCGGGCCTGGTGGGCGCGGCGTCCGCGGCGCTGAGCCGCCGCCCGACCACGACGGCGGCTGTTGGCTGAGGGGTGGGCCTCCGGCCGGGGGTGAGGTGACGGCCGGTCGTGGCTGGTCGCGCAGTTCCTCGCGCCCCTGGGGCCGGCCTTGCCGGGGCGGGGGTTGGGTGGATGTGGTTGTTGTGCGGGTGACGGCCGGTGGGGGCTGGTCGCGCAGTTCCCCGCGCCCCTTGGGCCGGCCTTGGCTAGGCGAGGGTTTGGTAGATGCGGTCGTCGAGCGGGTGACGGTCCGTCGTGGCTGATCGCGCAGTTCCCCGCGCCCCTGGGGGGTTGGGGGCAGGGGCGCTGTTTGGTGGGCGCGGGCTTGAGGCATCGCGCCCACGTGACACAGCGAGCCCCGCGCCCCGTTAGGCG
>NZ_JBHWZP010000402.1:0-7776 GCF_042728395.1 Streptomyces sp. NPDC060205 | reverse complement strand
CGCCGCCGGCCGGCCACGTCGGCCGCGCGACACACCGCCGTACGAGTCCTCCGCGGGCCCCACCGCATCCGCCGGCCACGAGGCGGGCGAAAGGATGGTGAACGGTGTCTCGGATCCCGGGTCCGACGCCGCGGCCGGGGCTCCGGTGCCGAGGAGGCGCACATGTACGGCGCGACCACATGCGGGACTGCGGCGACCGACGTTCCCACGGGTGGCCGCAGTACGGACTCTGTCCGGCGGTCCGCGGACCGCGAGGCCTCTGAGGACAACCCCACCTGGCGGAGCATCGGGCTGGCGACGATGGCGGCGATGCTGGTGGTGTCCCTGCGGCGGGTCGGCAGCCGTGCCTTCGAGGCCCGCTGCCAGTGGCCCCGGTTCCACCCGCTCAACGAGCGGCACCTGCCCGTCAGCCACCATCCCCTGATCATGGTCGAGTCCGTCCGGCAGGTCGCCATGGCCCTGGCGGCTCACCTGCCACCGTCCGCCGGGGACCTGGAACCCGTCTCGGTCCGGCTGGGCCTGTCCGGCGGCGGCCTGCCGCTGGAGGGCGGCGATGCCACCGACGTGCTGCTGCGTGTCGCTCTCGGCGATGTCGAGGCCGAGGACGGCCGCTGCGTGGCCTATCGCCTCACGGCCGACTGCCTGCACGCCGGTCAGCGGTTCGCCTCGTGCGCGATGCGCCTCGCCCGGCCTGCGCCGCATGCTCCCGACGCGCTGGGCACCGCGTCCCCGCCCGGCATGTTGTACCCCTCGGCGGCGGCGGTCGGGGCGGCTGCCGAGCCGGACGTCCTGCTGGCCCGCGCTCCCCAGGGACGTATGGCGATCGCGCCGCGCGACCCCGGGCACCCCGTGTTCCTCGCCGGCCGGCCGTCGTGCGTTCCCGCCCTGGCGGTCCTGGAGGCCGGGCGCCAGGCGGCGCTGCTGTGCTGCGGACGCCCCGCCTCCGCGATCAGAGGGCTCAGCGTCGACCTGCACGGAGCCGTGCCGCTCTTGGGGGCCTTCGTCGAACTGAGTTCCTCGCCGCTCGGACCCCGCTTCGCGGTGCTCACGGCGGGACGGGTCGCCGCGACCGGCGGGGTCGGCCTGCTGCCTGCCTGAGCAGCCGCCCGCCGGCGCCAGGCGCGGAGCCTGGTCCGGTTCGGGCCGTGACAGTCATACGGCTGCACGGCTGCACGGCTGCACGGCTGCACGGCGGCCAAGGCAGTGGACCGACCCCCCTTGCAGGACCTTTCTCCTTGGTCCGGCCAGTTGTCGAGACCGGCGCCTGGCCCCGCGATCAGGCGAGGGCGGCGACGAGCAGTGCGAACGCGGCGATGATGACGGCGACGCGGACGTAGTGGAAGCGGAGCCAGCGGTTCAGCTGATCCTGCCAGTCCGCGGGCCGGTTCTCGGGGGTCCACGTCTTGTTCCGGTTGTTGATCGGGACGAGCAGCAGCAGCGACATGACCACGCTCAGGATCAGCAGCCCGGCCGCGATGACGACGAGGCCCGTGCCGTGCTGGTGCCATCCGGCGACGGCCCAGAGCGCGCTCAGGACGAGCGAGCCGACGTACCAGAACGGCATCAGGGCGCCGAGCATCCGGCCGCCGTGCGCGTGGCCCTGTTGGCGGCTGTCCTCCGGGAGGGCGTTGAGGATCGGGTTCATCACGAAGGCCACGGAGAACTCCACCCCCACCATGAGGCCGACGACGACGGTGGTGAAGACCTCAAGTGCGTCGAGCATGACTGTCCCTCCGGGAATCTAGTGCTGCTAGATGGCAAAGCAACGCTAGACCTGCTGCCGCTTGATTGTCTAGCAGTGCTAGAATCGAGGTATGTCGGTACAGGAACGCAAGGAGCGCGAACGGGCGGCCCGCGAGCGCCTCATCGTGGCGACAGCCCGCGAACTCGCCGAGCAACAGGGCTGGGACGCGGTCACCACGCGCCGGCTCGCCGAGCGCATCGAATACAGCCAGCCCGTCCTCTACAGCCACTTCCGCGGAAAGCGCGAGATCATCGGCGCCGTATCCCTCGAAGGCGCCACCGAGCTGGCTGCGGCTGTGCGGGCCGCGGCAGCCGCCGCGGACGGCCCGCGCGAGCGGGTCACAGCCCTCGCGCGCGCCTACCTCGACTTCGCCGCACGCAACCCGGCGGTCTACGACGCCCTGTTCCAGCTCGACGGCGGCCTGGCCTTCGCGCGCGAGGACACTCCGGAACCTCTCAAGGACGCTTTTGCCGCGTTGCTGGAGAGCCTGGGCGAGGTCGCCGGGGGCGACGTCCATCCGGGACTGTTCACCGAGGTGTTCTGGGCGGCCTTGCACGGGCTGGCGACACTGACCCGGGTGGGGCGGCTGCCGGCGGCGGAAGCCGAGCGGAGGATGGAACTGCTGGTCGACCGGCTCGCCGTCGTCTGACAGGCCGTCCCGGCGGGCACGCGGCCGCAGCCCTCGAAGTCCCGCCGCCTGCCTGCCCCGGCCCCGGGGCGGAGGAAGGAAGGGCCCGGGGTTCAGCCGCGAGGAGCGGCGCCGCTTGCCGGTGGGGGAGTGGCCCGCGTTGCGGTGCGGTGCACCAGGCCGTCCACGATGAGATTCAGGCCGGCCTCGAACGCCGACTCGTGGTCGATCGTGGGCATGTCCGCCGGTGGCTCCGAGCCGTCATGTGAGCCGGTGTCCGCCTGTTCCTCCAGGACGCTGCCGACCGTGAAACGGCCGGCAGCCAGCATCGCCATCTGCGCGTCGCGCTCAGGCACTCCGGAGGTGACCAGGAACTCCATCTTGCGGCGGATCCGGTCGAGGTCGCCGGCAGGGGTGCTGCCCGCGTGGAGGCGTGCGCCGTCCCGGCGCATCAGCAGGGTGCGCCGGAAGCTCCGCGTGTTGTCCAGGAACCAGTCACGCCAGTCGTCGTCGGGCGTCGGCAGCGGGGCGGCCGTGTGCGGTGCCATCGCCGACTCCGCCATGGCGGCGAGGAGGTCCTTCTTCGTGCGGAAGTACCAGTAGAGCGAGGGCTGTTCCACGCCCAGCCGTTTCGCAAGGCGCCGCGTACTGACCGTGTCCAGCCCGACCTCGTCGAGGAGGTCGAGCGCTTCGGAGATGACGATCTCTCGGTTCACCTTGGTCACGTTGACAAATCTATCACTGATAGATGACTCTGAAGAGGAATCGTTCACTGATAGATTTTGAGGTGATGGGCATGACCGGCAGCTCGGGAGACGGGTCGGGCGGGCGCCCTCTGCGGGTCCTTGTCGCCGGCGGCGGGACAGCGGGCCAGGCGCTGGCTTTCTGGCTCACACGGGGCGGTCACCGGGTGACCGTCGTCGAACGCTTTCCGGCGCTGCGGGCCACCGGGGCGCAGGTCGACCTGCGGGGACAGGGGATCGAGGCCGTCGAGCGGATGGGACTCCTCGACGCCGTCCGCAGCGAGCTGGTGGACGAGCCGGGTGTCGCCTTCGTCGACGCGCGCGGCAGGACCAAGGCCACGATCATGGCCAACACCTCCGGTCAGGGCCGGCAGACCCTCACCTCCGAGTACGAGATCATGCGCGGCGACCTCATACGCATCCTGCACGCGGCGTCGAAGGACGACGCCGAGTACGTCTTCGGCGTGAGCGTCGACGGCTTCGAGCAGGACGGACAGAACGTCACCGCGCACTTCTCCGACGGGTCCTCCGGCGCGTACGACCTCCTGGTCGGCGCGGACGGGCAGGGCTCGCGCATCCGGCGGGCGATCCTGCCCGCGGACTGTGACCCGTACCGCCGGCTGGGCATCCACATGGCCTACTGGTTCGTCCCGCGCGTCGCGTCCGACAGCAACATCCGGGACACGTACATGGTTCCGGGCGGCCGTCAGATCATGCGCCGCAGCCACAACCCGACGGAGACCCAGGTGTACTTCGTGATGCGGGAGGAGTCCGAGGAGGCGTCGGCGATCCACCGGGAACCCGTCGAGCGCCAGCAGAGGTTCTGGGCGAGCAGGTTCCGCGATGCTGGCTGGCAGACCGAGCGCTTCGTCGCCGGCATGCGGTCGAGCCCCTTCTTCTACTCCCAGGAGATCGTCCAGGTCCGTACCGGCACCTGGTCCAAAGGGCGCGTGGTCCTTGCCGGCGACGCCGCCCACTGCGCCTCTCCCTACAGCGGCATGGGCATCTCCGGCGGCCTGGTGGGCGCCCACGTCCTGGCCGGCGAGATCAACCGGCACCCGGGCGATCTGCCGACCGCACTGGCGAACTACGACAGCGTGCTGCGGCCCTTCGTCGACGCGATCCAGGGAGAGGTGAATCCGCGTCTCCTGCGCCTGGGCATGCCGAAGACCCGGCGTGCGATCGACGCCTTCCAGGCCGTCACCGCCCTGGCCTGCTTCCTGCGCGTTCCCGATCTCGCCGCGCGCTTTTCGAAGCACGACCGCGGCGGCAGCTGGCAGCTCCCCGAGAACCCGGCGCCGATGAGCACCGTCTGAAGGCGGGCCCGAGTCGCTGCCGCGCCCGGACCTCCGCAATCCGTCGACTCGTCCGCACGGGCCAGAGATGTGAACCCGGTACCGGACTCAGGCCGCGATCAGCTCCTGCTCGCGGTCCGGCGTCTTGACCTTCGGCTTCTTGTTCGGCAGCGAGAGCCGGAAGACCTTGTGCCAGGCGGAGAACACCTGCTTGGGAAGCGGCCCGGTGACGTACTCCAGCTCATACTTCTCGAACAGCGCGCGCACCTTCACCGCGACCTCGGCGTAGCGGTTGCTCGGCAGGTCCGGGAAGAGGTGGTGCTCGATCTGGTGGGACAGGTTGCCGGTCATGAAGTGCATGGCCTTGCTGCCGCTGATGTTCGCCGAGCCCATCATCTGGCGCAGGTACCACTGGCCGCGTGTCTCGCCCTTGATCGACCGGCGCTCGAAGACCTGCACGCCCTCGGGGAAGTGCCCGCACATGATCACCGAGTGGGTCCAGAGGTTGCGGACCAGGTTCGCGGTGAACGTGGCGGCGAGCGTGGTGAGGAACGACGGGCCCGACAGCAGCGGGTGGATCACGTAGTCCTTGAGCACCTGCTTGCGGATCTTGCGGCCCACGGCCCTGGCCCGTGCGCGGAACTCCGGGTTGTTGCGGCGCCGCTTGTGCAGGTTCTTGCCGAGCTCCAGGTCGTACGCCGCGATGCCGTACTCGAAGAAGCAGGCGTTGAGGAAGTTCCACAGCGGCTGGCCGAGGTGGAACGGGTGCCACCGCTGGTCCTCGTCCACGCGCATGATGCCGTAGCCGAGGTCGTTGTCCTTGCCGATGACGTTGGTGTACGTGTGGTGCAGCTCGTTGTGCGAGTGCTTCCACTGCTCGGACGGCGAGACGTGGTCCCACTCCCAGGTGGTGGAGTGGATCTTCGGGTCCCGCATCCAGTCCCACTGGCCGTGCAGGATGTTGTGGCCGATCTCCATGTTGTCCATGATCTTCGCCACGGACAGGCCGGCGGTGCCGAGCAGCCACGCGGGCGGGAAGAACGAGAACAGCAGCACACCCCTGCTGGCCAGTTCGAGTTTGCGCTGCACCGAGATGACCTTGCGGATGTAGGCGGCGTCCTTCTCGCCCCGCGAGGCGATCACCTCGTCGCGGATCGCGTCCAGCTCGCGGCCGAGCTCCTCGATCTGCTCCGCGGTCAAGTGGGCGGTGGGGTCGATGGCGGTCAAGGTGCTCCTACCGTTCGATGTCGCACGGGCCCGCCGCGGCGGACACGCAGGTCTGGATGAGGACGCCCGGCTCGGCCTCGGTGATCTCGCCGGTACGCAGATCGCGGACGGCGCCCGCCTTGAGGGGCGTGACGCAGCCGAAGCAGATGCCCATGCGGCACCCGGAGGGCATGAGCACGCCGGCTTCCTCGCCGATGTCCAGCAACGGCGTGGCGCCGTCCGCGTCGACGGTCTTGCCCGTGGTGCTGAACGTGACCTCGCCGCCGTCGCCGGGGGCGACGATGGCGGGCCGGAAGCGTTCGGTGTGCAGGCGCTCCTGGACGCCGTGCTCGGTCCAGTGCGCTTCGGCGGCGTCGAGCAGGCCCGCGGGTCCGCAGACCCAGGTCTCGCGCTCGGCCCAGTCGGGCACGAGCTCGCCGAGACGGGCGATGTCGAGCATGCCGTCCGTGTCGGTGTGCACCTCGGTGAGCCGCAGCTTCTTCTCCGCGACCAGGTCGTGCAGTTCGCTGCGGAAGATCATGTCCTGCGGCCGCGGCGCGCAGTGGATCATGACGACGTCGTCGAAGTCGGTGTCGCGCAGCATGCCCATCACGGGCGTGATGCCGCTGCCGGCCGTCAGATAGAGGACCTTGGCGGGCCTGGCCCGCGGCAGCACGAAGTCACCGGTCGCCTGGTCGAGCTGGATCAGCGTGCCCGGTTTCGCCCGGCGGACCAGGTGGTTGCTGACCTTGCCGTCCGGGATCGCCTTCACGGTGATCGTGACGCGGCCGTCCCGGCGGCCGGTCGGCGAGGTGAGGGAGTAGGCGCGCCACAGGCGCACCCCGTCGACGTCGACGCCGATCCGTACGTACTGACCGGCCGTGTGGCCGCGCCAGCCCCGTCCCGGTCTGATCACGACGGTCGCGGAGTCCCCCGTCTCCGGGTGCACGGCCTCGATGCGCCCCCGCAGGTCCGCGCCCGCGCGCAGCGGGCTGACCAGGTCGAGGTAGTCCGACGGCAGCAGCGGCGTCGTGACTGTCTCCAGCAGTTTCCATGCCCTGCTGCGAAGGGCTGCACTCGTCATGGCTTCAGCTTGATGCGCCGCAGGGCGTAAAGTCCTGACCGCAGGACGTGAATCTGGTCGGCGGAATTGTTCGCAGGGAACAGAAAATGAGCTATGCAATCCGGAAGGCCAGTGAACTGGCCCTGGATGAGACGACGGTCACCGCGATTCGGGCCGCGCTGAGGAGCACCGCCGACGAGGTCGTCCAGGCGATCATCGACGAGGTCCCTCCCTACGCCAACGCCCTTTCGGGCCGCATGGGCGGCACCATCCGCCGAGCCGTCCGTACCGCCCTGGGGCACTACCTGGACCTGGCGAGCGGGAACGCCACGGGCGGTGACGCCGGTGACGCGGCCTACGAGCTGGGCCGCGGCGAGGTGCGCGACGGCCGTTCGATGGACGCCCTGCTCAGCGCCTACCGCGTCGGGGCGCGCGTGGCGTGGCGTTGCCTGGCTGCGGGTGCCGTACCCGCGGGGCTGCCCGCCGCGGAGGTCGCCAAGTTCGCCGAGCTGACCTTCGCCTACATCGATGAGCTCTCCGCCGCGAGCGCCGCGGGCCACGCCGACGAACTGGCCGCCCGGGGCAGGGCCCAGGAGCGCCACCTGGAACACCTCGCCCGCGACCTCCTGGCCGACGCGAGCCCGGACGTGCTGAGGGCCTCCTGCCAGCGGGCCGGGTGGCAGCCTCCGGTGTCGCTGACCGCGGTCCTGCTGCCCGCAGCCCAGGCCCGGCCGGCCTACCGCGCGCTCGACCCGAACACCCTCGTCCTCGACGATCTGCCGGACGCCACGGGTGTACTGCTCGTCCCCGACGCCGACCGGTCGCATCTCCTGCGGCAGCTGACCGACCGCACCGCCGTGGTCGGCCCGGCCCGGCCATGGACCCGCGCGTCCGCCTCGTACGCGAGAGCGGTCCGCGCGCGCTCCCTGTCCTGCGACATCCGCGACACCGAGGACCACCTGCCCGAGCTGGTGCTGAGCGCGGACGTGGACGCGTTCGCGGACCTGCGTGCCCGAGCCCTCGCACCGTTGCGCGCCCTGCCTGCCGCGACCGCGGGGCGGCTGGAGGGGACGTTGCGGGCGTGGCTGCTGCATCAG
>NZ_JBHWZP010000401.1:0-7803 GCF_042728395.1 Streptomyces sp. NPDC060205 | reverse complement strand
CCCATGCAGTGACGGGAACGGGTAGGGGCGGCGGGGGCGAGAAAACCCCGTGGGGGTCGGCCCGCAGGAACTAGTTCCTGTGAGCCAACCCCACACGGTCAAGCCAAGCCGCAGGCGCTACGCGCGCGGCTTCTCGCGCATCTCGTACGTCGCGATGACGTCGTCGATCTTGATGTCGTTGAAGTTGCCGAGGTTGATACCGCCCTCGAACCCTTCGCGGATCTCGGTGACATCGTCCTTGAAGCGACGCAGACCGGAGATGTTGAGGCTCTCCGCGATGACCTTGCCATCGCGCAGCAACCGCGCCTTGGTGTTGCGCTTGACCTCGCCGGAGCGAACCAGCACACCGGCGATGTTGCCCAGCTTGGACGAGCGGAAGACCTCGCGGATCTCCGCCGTACCGAGCTCGACCTCTTCGTACTCCGGCTTGAGCATGCCCTTGAGGGCCGCTTCGATCTCCTCGATGGCCTGGTAGATCACCGAGTAGTAGCGGACGTCGACGCCCTCGCGCTCCGCCATCTGCGCCGCGCGGCCCGCAGCGCGGACGTTGAAGCCGATGACGATGGCGTCGGATCCGGTCGCCAGGTCGATGTCCGACTCGGTGACCGCACCCACACCGCGGTGCAGGACGCGGATGTCGACCTCTTCACCGACGTCGAGCTGGAGCAGCGAGGACTCAAGGGCCTCCACCGAACCGGACGCGTCGCCCTTGATGATGAGGTTGAGTTCCTGCACCAGACCGGCCTTGAGGGCCTCGTCCAGGTTCTCCAGGGAGAACCGGACTCCGCGCCGGGCGAAGTTGGCGTTGCGCTCGCGCGCCGCGCGCTTCTCGGCGATCTGGCGGGCCGTGCGGTCCTCGTCGACGACGAGGAAGTTGTCGCCGGCGCCCGGGACGTTGGTGAGACCGAGGACGAGGACCGGGGTCGAGGGACCCGCCTCTTCCACGTTCTCGCCCTTGTCGTCGAGCATCGCGCGGACACGGCCGTACGCGTCGCCGACCACCATGGTGTCGCCGACCCGCAGGGTGCCTCGCTGGACCAGGACGGTCGCCACGGCACCGCGGCCGCGGTCGAGGTGGGACTCGATCGCAATACCCTGCGCGTCCTGCTCCGGGTTGGCCCGCAGGTCGAGCGAGGCGTCCGCGGTGAGGACCACGGCCTCCAGCAGGCTCTCGATGTTGAGGCCCTGCTTGGCGGAGATGTCGACGAACATCGTGTCGCCGCCGTACTCCTCGGCCACCAGACCGAACTCGGTGAGCTGACCGCGCACCTTGGTCGGGTCCGCGCCCTCGACGTCGATCTTGTTGACCGCGACCACGATCGGCACACCGGCCGCCTTGGCGTGGTTCAGCGCCTCGATCGTCTGGGGCATCACACCGTCGTTGGCCGCCACCACGAGGATCGCGATGTCGGTCGACTTCGCACCACGGGCACGCATGGCGGTGAACGCCTCGTGACCCGGGGTGTCGATGAAGGTGATGCGCCGCTCTTCGTCGTTGACGAGGGTCGCGACCTGGTAGGCACCGATGTGCTGGGTGATGCCACCGGCCTCGCCCGCGACGACGTTCGTCTTGCGGATGGTGTCGAGAAGGCGGGTCTTACCGTGGTCGACGTGACCCATGACGGTCACGACCGGCGGACGCGCGACGAGGAACTCCTCGCCACCCTCGTCCTCGCCGAACTCGATGTCGAAGGACTCAAGAAGCTCGCGGTCCTCCTCCTCGGGGCTGACGATCTCCAGGACGAAGTTCATCTCGTCCGCGAGGAGCTTCAGCGTCTCGTCGGAGACGGACTGCGTGGCAGTGACCATCTCGCCGAGGTTCATCATCACGCCGACGAGCGACGCCGGGTTGGCGCCGATCTTCTCGGCGAAGTCGGTGAGCGAGGCACCGCGCGACAGACGGACGGACTGTCCGTTGCCGCGAGGCAGCATGACGCCGCCGACCGACGGGGCCTGCATGGCCTCGTACTCCTGGCGCCTCTGCCGCTTCGACTTGCGACCGCGACGCGCGGGACCACCGGGACGGCCGAAGGCGCCCTGTGTGCCACCACGGCCACCGGGACCACCGGGACGGCCACCGAAGCCGGGACGGCCACCGCCGCCGCCACCGGGACCACCCGGACGGCCGGCGAAACCGCCGCCACCGCCACCGGGACCGCCGGGACGACCGGCGAAGCCGCCGCCGCCACCGGGACCGCCGGGACGGCCTGCGAAGCCGCCGCCACCGGGACGACCGCCGCCGGCACCGCCGCCGGGACGACCGCCGCCGCCGGGACCGCGGCCACCGGGGCCACCGCCGCCGGGACGCGGGCCGGCAGCCGGGCGCTGCGGCATCATGCCGGGGTTGGGACGGTTTCCGCCGGGACCGCCACCGGGACGCGGAGCGCCACCGGGACCGCCCTGCGGACGAGGCATGCCGCCCGGAGTCGGACGGGCACCGCCGGGACCGCCACCGGGACGCGGGGCGCCGCCGGGGCCGCCCTGCGGACGGGGACCGCGGTCCTGGCCCGCGCCCTGGGGACGCGGAGCGCCGCCCGGAGCACCGGAACCACCGGGTCCGCCGGGGCCGGGACGTGCGCCGCCCGGACGGGGCGTCTGCGGACGTGCCATGCCGGTGGAGCCACCGGAGGTGAACGGGTTGTTGCCGGGGCGCGGTCCCGCGGGACGACCGCCGGGACGCGTGCCCTGGCCGCCGGGACGCGGGGCGCCCTGACGGTCACCGCGGTCGCCGCCGCGGTCGGGACGCTCGCCACGGCCCTGACCGGGACCGCCCTGGCCGCCCTGTGCGGGGCCTGCGGGACGGACGCCGGGCTTCGGGGCGCCGGGACGGGCACCGCTCGGACGCGGGTTCGCGGCCGGGGCGGGGGTCACCGGAGCCGCGGGCGGCGCGGTGAACTCGGGGGCGGCCGGAGCCGGGGACGCCGGAGCGGGCCGCGGCGCGGGCCGGGGGCCCGGCGTCGGGCGCGTACCGGAGGCCGGGGCGGCGGGAGCCGCCGGGGCCGAGGTGTCCGCGGGCTTCTCCGCGGCGGCCGGCTTCGGGGCCGGCGGGCGCGGGGCGGCCGGACCCGGACGGGCGGCCTGCGCCGGTGAGGGCGCGCCGGGCCTGGCGGGCGCGGCCTTGCGCGGGGCGGGCTTGCCGCCGCCGCTGCCCTGCTGGAGGGCGTCTGTCAGCTTGCGAACAACGGGCGCCTCGATCGTCGAGGACGCCGAACGGACGAATTCACCGAGTTCTTGGAGCTTGGCCATGACGACCTTGCTCTCCACCCCGAACTCCTTGGCGAGTTCGTATACCCGGACCTTAGCCACTTCGCTCCTTTTAGGTCCGGGTTGCGTCCGGACCGTCGCTACTTCATGGGCGTACTCATCGCGTGCTCATCGAGTGCTCATCGCAATCTCGACCTACTTCCAACTCGCGGGGTACCAGGGCCGCACGGGGATCCGTGCGACACGTCTTACGGTGTTGCCTGCTCGGCAACTGTCTGCCGCTCGACGTACCGGCGCAACGCCTTTGTGTCGAGCTGACCCGGGGCACGCAGCGCCCGTGGGAACGCCCGGCGGCGGACCGCCAGGTCGAGACAGACCAGGGCGGGGTGTACATACGCACCCCGGCCGGGCAGCGTACCGCGAGGATCGGGGACACATTCGCCCTCGGCCGCCACAGCACGCAGCAGTTCGGTCTTGGCCGCTCGCTCCCGGCACCCCACACAGGTGCGTTCAGGGCATGCTCGGGCGGGCGTCCGGCCAGACACCGTCAAGTCTACCTCCCTGCACCGACCTCACCCCTTTGGGGCAAGTATCGAACAGTTGCCGTGCATAAAACTGTCGTGAAACCGTCGTGATCCAAACCACTCGCGGCTCGGACCTATTCCCGGGTCACTCCCCGGACCGGCCTTCGCGCCGCTCGTCACGGCGATCGTCACGCCGGTACTCGGGCCGGTCGCCGCCGTCCTCGCCGACCTGCTCGGTGTCGGGGCGGATGTCGATGCGCCAGCCGGTCAGCCGGGCGGCGAGGCGGGCGTTCTGGCCCTCCTTGCCGATCGCCAGCGACAGCTGGTAGTCGGGCACGGTCACCCGCGCGGACCGGGCCGCGAGGTCGACGACCTCGACCTTGGAGACCCGGGCCGGGGAGAGCGCGTTGCCCACCATGTCCGCGGGGTCGTCCGACCAGTCGACGATGTCGATCTTCTCGCCGTTCAGCTCGGCCATCACGTTGCGCACCCGGCCGCCCATCGGGCCGATACAGGCGCCCTTGGCGTTGAGCCCCGACCGGGTGGACCGGACGGCGATCTTCGTGCGGTGGCCGGCCTCGCGGGCGATGGCGGCGATCTCGACGGACCCGTCGGCGATCTCCGGCACCTCAAGCGCGAAGAGCTTCTTGACCAGGTTCGGGTGCGTGCGCGAGAGCGTCACGGACGGACCGCGGACACCCTTCGCCACCCGTACGACGTACGACCGCAGCCGCATGCCGTGCTGGTACGTCTCACCGGGGACCTGCTCCTGCACCGGCAGGATGGCCTCCAGCTTGCCGATGTCGACGAGCACGTTCTTCGGGTCGCGGCCCTGCTGGACGACACCGGTGACGATGTCGCCCTCCCGGCCCGCGTACTCGCCGAGCGTCGCGTCGTCCTCCGCGTCCCGCAGGCGCTGCAGGATGACCTGCTTGGCGGTGGTGGCGGCGATCCGGCCGAAGTCCGACGGGGTGTCGTCGAACTCGCGTGCCTCCTGCCCCTCCTCCAGGTCGGTGGGGTCCTCCTTCGCCCACACGGTCACGTGGCCGGTCTCCCGGTCGAGCTTCACGCGCGCGTGGCGGCGGCTTCCCTCGGTGCGGTGGTAGGCGATGAGGAGGGCCGACTCGATCGCTTCGACCAGCAGGTCGAAGGAGATCTCCTTCTCCCGCACCAGGCCCCGCAGGGCACTCATGTCGATGTCCACGGCTACGCCTCCTCCTCTTCCATGTCCTTCTCGTCCTTCTTGTCCTTGCGGTTGAACTCGACCTGGACGCGCGCCTTGGCGATGTCCTGGAAGGCGAGCCGCCTGGCGGTGGGCTTGCGCCCCTTCACGCCGGGCACCTCCGCGTCCACGCCCTCGTCGTCGACCGTGACGATCCGGGCGACCAGCTCGTCGCCCTCGTTCAGCTGCAACTTCACGAGCCGTCCGGTGGCACGTACGTAGTGACGGTGTTCCTTCAGCTCGCGCTCGGCGCCGGGGGTTCCCACCTCAAGGGTGTACTCGCCCTGGCCCATGGCGTCGGTCTCGTCGAGCTTCGCCGAGAGCGCGCGGCTCACATCGGCGATCGCGTCGAGGTCGGCTCCTTCGTCGGAGTCGACGACGACACGCAGCACACGCTTACGGCCCACCGAGTCCACTTCGATCTCTTCGAGGTCGAGTCCCTGCGAGCTGACGAGCGGTTCCAGGAGCTCTCGCAGCCTCTCGCTCTGGGTGGTGCTCATCCGGGTGACTCCTCGGCCGCGTGTGCTGTTGTGGGTAGGTCGCGTGTCAGGTCAAAGGGTATCCGGTCCCAAGGGGTGTTGCCGTCCACCGTGCCCCGCCGGCGACGGGGCGGCGCCGCTGGTGGGCCCCGGGGCGGTACGCGGGTACCGTGATCAAGGGTCTGCCGCCCATATCGTTCGTACGAGCCCTGACGAGGACGTCTGCCGTGCCGTTCACCCTGCCGTCGCGCACCCCCTCGGGACCGCGCCGAAGGAGCCTGCTCGCCGGGGCCGCCACAGCTGCCGCGGGTTCCGCGCTGCTCGTCGGCTGCTCCGATTCCGACTCCGCCTCCGGGACCACCGGCGGGAGCTCGTCCGCCGCCGCACGGGCACGCGCGCGTGCGGCCCGCGACAGCGAAGAGCTCGCGCGGCGGTACGAGGCCGTCCTCGCCGCGCATCCCGCCCTGGACGCCCGGCTGTCACCGCTGCTCGCGGAGGTCGTACGGCACGCCGAGGCGTTCGGTGGCGGCAAGCGGGCGAAACCTTCCGCCAATGCTTCGGTGAGCGCTTCGCCCACCCCTTCTCCCTCCGCCTCCCCCTCCCCCGAGGTGCCGGCGACCGAGAAGGGCGCCCGCGGCGAACTCGCGGCGGCCGAGCGCGCGTTGGCCGACCGGCGGACGAAGGCCCTGGCGGACGTGCCGGGAGAACTGGCCCGGCTGCTCGCCTCGGTGGCGGCGGCCGGCGCGGCACACGCGTTCCTGCTGACGGAGGACAAGAAGTGAGCGGTTCCGGCAGGACTGGAGCGACCGGAGCCCGGGCGCAGGCAGCCGCGAAGGCGTCGGCGCAGCTGACGGCCGCGCAGGCTGCGCTCGCCGCCGAGCACGCGGCCGTGTACGGCTACGGGGTCGTGGGCGCCCGCATCGGCGAGGCACGGCGGACCGAGGCACGGGCCGCCTACGACGCGCACCGCGCCCGCCGGGACGAGCTGGCCCGCACGGTGCGCGACCTGGGCGGCGAGCCCGAGCCCGCGGCGGCGGCCTACAAGCTGCCCTTCGCGGTCCCGGACGCTGAGTCCGCCCTGCGGCTCGCCGCCGAGCTGGAGGACCGCGTGGCCGGGGTGTACTCCGACCTCGTCCGGGCCGCCGGGGGCGAGCGGCGGCAGGCCGCGGCCCAGGCCCTGCGGGACGCAGCGGTGCGGGCGGTGCGCTGGCGCGGCGAGAGCGTAGCCTTCCCTGGTCTCGCCGAGCGGTCGGCCTCCGCCACCGCGTCGGCGACACCGACCTCGTGACGCGCACGGAGACGCGTACAGGGGGCCCCGTACACGGAAGGGAACTACTCGCGCATGGCTTTCGAACCGCCGCGGCGTCTGGTCAGGGCGCTCGGCGAGGCGGCACCGGGTGGTGACGACTGGCTGGCGGAGCTGCCCGGGGCGGCCGAGCGGGCGGTCGCGCTACGCGGGTCGACCGTGGAGCGTGTGCAGGTTCCCGGCGGGCGCGGCAGCCTGGTGATCCTCGTCCGGCTGGCGGACGGCACCCCCGCCGTCCTGAAGCTGGCGCCGCCCCGGGCCCGCCCGGAGAGCGAGCGGGCCGCACTGGCGCACTGGGACGGCCGGGGCGCGGTACGCCTCCTGGAGCCGGCCGGCACCGAGGGCGTCCTGCTGCTTGAGCGGCTGCATCCCGATGTGTCGGTGCGCTCGCTGCCGGAGGCCAAGTCGATGCTGGAGGCGGCCGGGACGCTGCGCCGGCTGTGGGTCGAGCCGCCTACGGACCATGTCTTCGAGACGGTGGCCGAGCGGACCGGGCGGCAGGCCGAGGCGATGCGGACGGGTGCCGACGCGGAGGCGGTGCCGCTGGTCGACGCGGCCCTCGCGGTGCGGGAGGAACTGCTGGCGTCGCCGCCGCAGGCGCACCTGCTGCACGGCACCTTCCGCCAGAGCAAGGTCCTGGCCGGTGAACGCAGTCCGTGGCTGGCCGTCGGCCCCGACCCCGTGGTCGGCGAGTGCGCCTTCGACCTGGCCCGGCTGGTCCGTGACCGGGTCGAGGACCTGATCGCCTCGCCGTCCGGCGGCTCCACCACCCGCCGGCGGATCAAGCGGCTCGCGGAGTCCCTTGACCTGGACCAGGAGCGGCTGCGCGGCTGGACCCTGTTCCGGGCCGTGGAGTCGGGCGTACGGGCCCGGCGGGTGGGCCGGCCGCGGGACGCCGAGCTGCTGCTGGAGTTCGCGGCGTGGCTGTGAGCGGCGGGGTGGTGCCACCTGGGGTGGCCGTCGGCCGTCGTGCGCGCGTCGTCGTGGGCTGAGCACGCAGTTCCCCGCGCCCCTTGAGGGGGCGCGGGGCGCCGGGGCGCTACGCCGTGAGTCGGGCGATCGCCTCGT
>NZ_JBHWZP010000400.1:0-7812 GCF_042728395.1 Streptomyces sp. NPDC060205 | reverse complement strand
CCCCCAGACACCTGGGGGCGCGGGGAACTGCGCAAAGGGGGCGAGGGGGCGCAGCCCCCATGCGTGGACGGGAACGGGTAGGGGCGGCGGGGGCGGAAACCCGGGGCCGGATCACACCCCCTTCGTGACCAGCATCACGCCCCCACGGGTGTACGGCCCACCCTTTGTCGAAGGTGCACCAACCCCCGCCGACCCCCTTGTCGACCACTGACGGAGATCGACGCGACCCCCCTGGGATAGCGTCACGAACGACCCCCGTCCTCACCCCCGCCGGAGCCCCGATGACCACCGCCGTCGCCCAGACAACCCCGCGCCAGGTCCTCGCCGACCTCCTCCCCGCCTCCCGCGTCAGGGACATCGCACTCGTGGCCGGCGGCGCCGCACTCACCGGCCTCGCCGCCCAGCTCGCGGTCCCGGTCCCCGGCTCCCCGGTCCCGGTCACGGGCCAGACCTTCGCCGCCCTCCTCGTCGGCACGGCACTCGGCGCCGGCCGCGGCCTCGCCTCCCTCGCCCTGTACGCGCTGCTCGGTCTCGCCGGTCTGCCGTGGTTCGCCGAGGGCTCCTCCGGCGCCACCGCCTCCTTCGGCTACATCCTCGGCATGCTGCTCGCCGCGACCGCCGTGGGCGCCCTCGCCCGCCGCGGCGCGGACCGATCGGTGGTCCGGATGGCGGGCGCGATGCTGCTGGGCGAGGCGATCATCTACGCGATCGGTGTCCCGTACCTGGCCGTCGTCGCCGACATGACGACCGCCCAGGCGGTGGCGGCGGGCCTGACCCCGTTCCTGATCGGCGACGCCCTCAAGGCCGCCCTGGCGATGGGCGTGCTCCCGGCCGTCTGGAAGCTCGTCAGGCGCGAGAGCTGACCGCCGCCACACCGTAGTTCCTGCGGAAGAGGTTCGCCGGGTCGTACTGCGACTTCAGCCCGGCGAGCCTCTTTCGCGTCCGGGCGTCGTACAGCCCCCGCGCCCCACGAGCGTCCGCCGCACCTGTCCCGCCTGTCCCGCTTGTCCCGCCCGCTCCGTACGCGAAGTTCAGCGCCCGCCCGATCGTCCACGGCTCCACCGTCGCGAGGGCCCGGTGCAACAGCTCCCGGGCCGGGCCGTCGACGCCCCCGAGGACCCGTACGAGGAAGCGGCCCTCGCGATGCGGTACGGCGTTCGGCCGCGGCCGGGCCAGCGCGCCGCCCAGGTGGTTGACCTGGACGACGTACATCGAGGGCGCGTCCGGGCCGGTCAGGGCGAGGAGTTCGCCCACGGCGTCCACGTCCAGGGCGCTCAGCACCGCGCTGTCCCCGTAGTACGCGTGCGGGAAGTCCGGGTCGGAGTGGATCGTGCGGCTCTCGGCGTACGGCATCGCGCGCAGCGAGTCGTCGAGCACCGGGCCGATCCCGCGCAGCGGGGCGGTGAGCCGCTCGCCGTCGGCGGCGGTGCCGGTGTACGCGACGCGCACGCAGAGCACGTACCGTCCGCGCAGCCGCGGCGGCAGCGCGGGCACGTCCGGGTAGGGCACGGCCGCGAACGACGAGGTCAGGGCGTCCGGCACGGTCTGTGTCCAGCGCTCGTACGCGCGCAGCGCCGCCACCGGGTCCACCGCGCGGCCGTCGAAGGCGAGCGCCCCGCCGTACAGCCGCGTCACCGGTACGAGGCCGATCTCCAGCTCCGTCACCACCCCGAGGTTCGCCCCGCCGCCGAGCAGCCCCCAAAAGAGCTCGCCGCCGTCGGAGAGTTCACCGCCGTCGGCGGTCACGTGCCGGAGGCGTCCGTCCGCCGTGACGACGTCCAGGGAGCGGACGTGGTCGGCCGCGTACCCGAACTCCCGTGCCAGGATGCCGAGTCCGCCGCCCAGCGTGTACCCGACGGCGCCGACGCCGGGCGCGGAGCCGTTCAGCGGCGCGAGCCCGTACGGTTCGGCCGCCTCGACCACCTGCCGCCAGGTGACCCCCGCCCGCACCCGGACCGTGCGCGCCCGCGCGTCGACCGTCACCGTGTCCATCCGGCGCGTGGTGATCAGCACCCCGCCCTCGGTGTCGCCGGGCAGCCCGTGCCCGGTGGCCTGGACGCCGACCGGCAGCCCCGCCGCCGCCGCGTACGTCACCGCCGCGGCCACGTCCTCGGCGGACCGGGCGGCGAACACGGCGTCGGGCCGCTGGGTGAACCCGGTCTGGAAACCGCGCAGTTCGTCCTCGTACCCGGGGTCACCGGGCACGAGGACGGTACGGCCGGGGCTGATGAAGTCCTGCAGACTCACGGGGAACGTCCTTCGCGGTCGAAGCGCCGTGCAAGCGCTGCCGGCTCTCCGGCGGACGTCATGCTGACGGGATTACCTGACACCCGCCGTCAGCATTTCCCGGCATGTCCCGTGAGGACGACCGCGTCAGGACTCGCTCCGTCCGTCGCGCCGCTGCGTCCACCACAGACCCGCCACTCCCGCGGAGATGAGCGCGGCGCCCGCCGCGCCGAGCGGCAGCATCTGCTCGGCCGGACCGGTCCTGGGCAGTTCCTCGCCACCGGACTTGTCGCCCGACGTGTCACCCGAGGAGTCGCCGGCCTTGTCGCCGCCCGGGGTGACTGGGCTGTTGTCGGTGCCGAGCAGGAGAGGCGTGGCCGGAGCGTTCGGAGAGGGGTTGTTGGCGCCGAACGGGACCGGGCCCTGCTGCCAGAACGTCTTCTTGCCGTCGGCGTCCTGGACGGGCAGGCAGATCTTGCCCTCCTTCTTCAGATCGAACGTCGCGTCCACGGCGTACGACTTCGACTTGCCGGCGCCCAGACTGTCGATGGCGCAGGCGAAGCCGCTGTTCGATCCCTCCGGGAGATCCTTCTCGGCGATTTCCGAACATCCCTTGACGCTTTTGACCGAGAGGCCGTCGAAGCCGACCACGAGCAGTCGGACGGCACCGCTGTCCTTTGTTCCCCCGTTCTTCACCGTGGCGGTGATCGCCGTCTTCTGCGAACCGTTGTCGACGCTGATCTTCTCGGGCAGTGAGGTCGTCAGCTCGACACCCGCGGGCGCTTCGTCAACGGCCTTTCCCCCTTTGTCGCTCATCGGTCCCGGATCGTCCGCCCCGGCGGAGAAGGAAAAGACCATCACCGCCGAGAAAGATGCGGTGAGCAGCGATCCTGTGGCGATCGTCCTACGACGAGAACTCATGTTCGTCCCCCTTGTGACCCCGTGACTGCGCCTGAATTCGCAGTACTTGAAGAGGTACCACAAGATTTCTCCGCACTATGCTGGTGCGGCGCAAAGTTGTGGCCATTGTGCTTCATTGCGGTTCTTCTGTGGCAGGTGTTGAAGGGGGGCATGGGGGTGCCGGAAATAACGAGGGGCGGTATTCCGGGATTGCTGGTCACGGGTCGGTACCGGTTGGTCGAGAGTATTGGACAAGGAGGAATGGGGCGGGTGTGGCGGGCCGCCGACGAAACGCTCGACCGGCAGGTCGCCGTCAAGGAGATGCGCATAGACGGCATGGACCAGGAGGACGCCAGGACCCGCCGCGAACGGACCCTGCGGGAGGCCAGGGCCACCGCCCGGATCGACCATCCCAACGTGGTGCGCGTGTACGACGTCGTGGACGAGGGCGAGCGCCTGTGGATCGTGATGGAGCTGGTCGACGGCCGCTCCCTGGAACGGGTCGTGGCGGAGGACGGGCCGCTGAGTCCGCGTGCCACGGCCCGGATCGGCCTCGAACTGGTGGCGGCGCTCGACCAGGTGCACGCGGGCGGTGTCCTGCACCGGGACATCAAACCGGCCAACGTCCTGATCGAACGGCGGGCCGGCCGGGTCGTCCTCACCGACTTCGGCATCGCCGCCATCCAGGACGCGGAAGCCCTCACGATGGTCGGCATGCTCGTCGGCTCCCCCGACTACATGGCGCCCGAGCGCGTCTCCGGGCGCCCGCAGGGCCCGCCGTCCGACCTCTGGTCCCTGGGCGCCACCCTCTGCGCGGCGCTGGGCGGGCGCTCCCCGTTCTCCCGCGCGACGACTCTCGCGACCCTGCACGCGGTGTTGTACGAGGAGCCGGAGATCCCCTCCGCGGCGGGCGAGGGCGAGTTGCGGGACGTACTCACGGCCCTGCTCCGGAAGGACCCCGCGGACCGCCCCGCGCTGGAGGAGCTGGCGGCACTCCTTGGTCCGGCCGCCGACGGCACGACGGGGACGGCGGCGCTCACGGTCACCGGCACGGTCCCCGGCGACGGGGAGCCGGCTCCGGAGGCCACCCCGGCGGCCCCGGGGCCGGAGGCCGAACCCCTTCCGGAGCCACAACCGGAGCCGCAACCGGAGCCGCGGCCGGAGCCCGGGGAAGCGGCGGCCACCGGCCCCGCGGCGCAGGCCCCCGAGCCTCCGCCGGCCGAGTCCCCACCGGTCGAGCCCCCGCCGGCCGAACGCCCGACCCCCCTGTACGTACGCATCCCGCCCCCGCTCCCGGAGCCGGTGGAGGACGCCGTACCCGCCGGGCACACGACGGCCCCGGAGGCACCCACCACCCCCGGACCGCCCCCCGACGTGGAGAACACGTCCTCGGAAGCCCCTCCCGAGGGCACCCCCGAGATCCCGTCCGAGGGCGCGACACCCGGGCTGGCGTTCCACGCGCCCGGCGTCCGGCCGGAACGGCAGGAGTCACCGACACCGACGCAGTCGGAGCTGCCGCAGTCACCGCCGTCACCGCAGCCGTCGGTGTCGCAGCCGCCACAGCCGTCGGTGTCGGAGCCGGAGGGGAACGCCGAGCTGCCCACGAGGCCCCGCGCCGCCCCGGCCCCGTCCGCACCACCGCCCACCGGAGACCGGCCCCAGGCCCTTCGAGGCCTTCGCGGCCTCCGTGGCCGGAAGGGCCTGATCGCCGCCGTGGGCGTGGTCGTCGCCGGGGTGCTCGCCGGCCTGCTCATCCCGATGCTCGGCGGTTCATCCGGCGACAAGGACAAGGCGTCCCCCTCCTCGTCGTCGTCCCCCACCGTCGCGGGCACCGCCCGCCCGCCGAGCCTCCCGGCGGGCTCCCGCACGGAGGCGGGCCTGTACGCCTGGGTGCCACCCGACGGCTGGGACCGGGTCGTGCAGAGCGGCGCCGAGGTCCACTACACCTCACCGGACCGCAAGCAGGAGATCCTCGCCAACGCCTCCCCGGCCCGCGGCGATCTCATGGACCAGTGGAAGAAGACGGAGGAGACCACGAGCAAGGGCCTCGACTATCAGCGGATCCGGCTGGAGGAGACCACGTTCCGGGGGGCGCCCGCCGTCGTCTGGGAGTACACGGTCACGGCCAAGGGACTGCCCTGGCACGCCCGGCTGCTGGGCTTCGACATCGACGGGACGTCGTACGAGCTCACCACCTGGTACCACCCGGACGTCGAGGAACGGGCCCTGCGTGTCTACGACAACATCAAGAAGACCTTCACGCCCCTGTGACCGCGCTCCGCCCGACGTACCCCGCACACGACGAAGCCTCCGCGGCAGGGGACCACGGAGGCTTCGTACGGAACAGCGGGTGTCGCAGGGGCAGCCGCTAGACCTGCTCGGCGTCCGACGCCTCCCGCGGCCGGCCGGCCTTCCCGCGCCGCACCTTCTCCAGCACCAGCGAGATGCCCACGACCACGGCGGCCACCAGCAGGGACAGCAGTACGGTCTGGCGGCCGTCGTGCTCGGTGTCGGTGAGCATGTAGCCGAGGACGAAGACGATCAGCGCGATCGTCGCCCACGTCAGATACGGGTACAGCCACATCCGGACGACCAGCTTCTCCGGCGTCTCACGCTCGATGATCTTCCGCATGCGCAGCTGCGAGAGACAGATGACGAGCCAGACGAACAGGGCGACCGCGCCCGAGGAGTTGACGAGGAAGAGGAAGACCGAGTCGGGGAACTCGTAGTTGAAGAACACGGCGACGAAGCCGAAGGCGACCGACGCGAGGATCGCGGTCATCGGGACACCACGGCTCGTGGTGCGGGCGAAGGCCTTGGGCGCGTCACCGCGGCGGCCGAGCGAGAACGCCATGCGGGAGGCCGTGTAGAGGCCGGAGTTGAGACAGGACAGGACGGACGTCAGCACGATGAACTTCATGATCTCGCCCGCGTTGGCGATACCGAGGGAGTTCAGGGCGGCGACGTACGAACCGTCCTTCTGGATGGACTCCGAGTCCCAGGGGAGCAGCGTGACGACGACGAAGATCGAGCCGAGGTAGAAGACGCCGATCCGCCAGATGACGCTGTTGGTGGACTTGGTCACGGCGCGCTGCGGGTTCTCGGACTCGCCGGCCGCGAGGGTGGCGATCTCGCTGCCCATGAAGGAGAAGACGACGAGCAGGATGCCGGTGAGGATCGAGCCGGGTCCGTGCGGCAGGAAGCCGCCGTGCTCGGTGAGGTTCCCGAGCCCCGCGCTGTCGGTGTCGGCACCCGGCAGCAGGCCGAAGACCGCGAGCCCGCCGATGACGATGAAGGCGCCGATGGCGACGACCTTGATCCCGGCGAACCAGAACTCGAACTCGCCGTACGAGCCGACGGAGCCGAGGTTCGTCGCGGTCAGCACGAGCATGACGATGAGCGCCCAGCCCCACTGGGGCACGGCCGGGACCCAGCTCTCCAGGATCACCGCGCCCGCGGTGGCCTCGATCGCGAGCACGACGACCCAGAAGAACCAGTAGAGCCAGCCGATCGAGAAGCCCGCCCAGCGGCCGAGCGCCCGGTCGGCGTGCGCGGAGAACGAGCCCGAGGTCGGATTCGCGGCGGACATCTCGCCGAGCATCCGCATCACGAGGACGACCATGGTCCCGACGAGGGCGTACGAGAGCAGGATGCCGGGGCCCGCGGTGGCGATACCGGAGCTGGAGCCGACGAAGAGGCCGGCGCCGATGACCCCGCCGATCGCGATCATCGACAGATGCCGGTTCTTGAGCCCGGCGTGGAGTCCGCCGTCGGGTTCTCCGGGTCCTTCGGGGCCGTTACCGGCCTTCGCCAGGGTCGGCTGCGAGGTCATGGGGGGATTCCTTTGCGCCGGGGACTGTGGGGATCGTGGGGAGTGCGTGCGGGGTGGGGCTCGCCGAGCCGGTCCAGTGAATCCCAGGCGAATAGATTCGTGAACCTTTGAATCCAGATCGTTACTTGAGGTTTCTCTGAGGTTCTATAGTGTTGCTGGCGCTTTTCCGCCACTCGCCCCGGAGCGTTTCGTGCGCCTGCCCCGGCGGGGCCGATCCGAAACAGCCGTGTCACACTCGGACCATGCGCGTGTATCTCGGTTCCGACCATGCCGGTTTCGAACTCAAGAACCACCTCGTCGAGTGGCTCACGTCCGCCGGGCACGAGCCCGTCGACTGCGGGCCCCTCATCTACGACGCCCAGGACGACTACCCGCCGTTCTGCCTGCGTGCCGCCGAGCGCGCCGCGGCCGACCCCGAGGGTCTGGGCATCGTGATCGGCGGATCCGGGAACGGTGAGCAGATCGCCGCGAACAAGGTCGCGGGGGTGCGGGCGGCTCTCGCGTGGAGCGTGGAGACGGCTGCGCTCGGGCGGCAGCACAATGACGCCAACGTCGTGGCGGTCGGGGCGCGGATGCACTCGCAGGAGGAGGCGACGAAGTTCGTCGAGACCTTCCTGAACACGCCGTTCTCGGGTGACGAGCGGCACATCCGCCGGATCGACATGCTGTCGGCGTACGAGTCGACCGGGGACCTCCCCGCGATCCCGGCGCACCACCCGCAGGGCTAGAGGCTTTTTTCGCCCCCGCCGTCCCTGCCCGTTCCCGTCACGTACTCAGGGGCTCCGCCCCCGAACCCCCGGTCCTCAAACGCCGGACGGCTGAAGGATTCGCGGACCGTCCGCGACTCTTCAGCC
>NZ_JBHWZP010000399.1:0-7840 GCF_042728395.1 Streptomyces sp. NPDC060205 | reverse complement strand
ACTCCTGACTTCCTCACCCAGGCGGCGCGCCGCCTGGGTGAGGAAGTCAGGAGTCCAGCCGTTCCTCCAGACGGACGGTCACGGTGTCGCCTGCTTCTTTGCCGATCTCTTTGCGCACGTCCGCCTTCACCGGCAGCTTGTGTGTGCCGTCCCCGAGGGCCATGAACGAACTTCGGAACGGGTGCCCGTCGATCGTGCCGCGGACCTTCACCAGGCCGCGGGTGCCGAAGAACTGGGCCGACTCGGGCCACACGACGTAGGTCCAGCCGCCGTTTTCGGGGCTTTTCTGCAGGGTCGCAGTGAACTGTTCATCCATCACGCATACCGCCTGTTCAGGAGCTTTCGATGACAATGAGGCCATTGCCGTCCGGGTTCCGCACAGCGAACGCGCACGGGCGGTCGTGGCCGCCGGTGTGATGCGGGTGTACCGCTCATCCCATGCCTCCGCTGCCTTGATGTTCACCAGCTAAGACGGAGGCAGGCGGGGAATCTCATCGCTGGCACGGGTGTGACTTCGCAGCCGCACGCTGCCCATCGGGCAGTGGTGAGTGGCACGCATCGGGCTGCCATGGCGGGCTGCCGCGTCGGGCGGTCATGAGCCGGCGGTCATGAGCCGGCGGTCTGTGCTCCGATGCCGTGGGCGAGGAGGCTCTCGGCGGTCTCCGCGATGGTGTCCTCGATGGGCCGCGCCCGCCACCCGAGAAGTTTCTCCGCCTTGCCGCTGGTGGCATCGAGATCCCGGCCGAGCTGATGCCTGAGCAGACGCAGCTCCGGGTTCACGGCGCCCAGCGCGCGGGCGAGCCACACGGGCAGTTCCCGGGTCGGGGCCTTCGCTGCGCGCTCGCCCAGGCGGTCGTGCAGGATGCGCGCGATGTCGAGGACGCGCAGGCTGTGCCCGGCGACCGCGAGGAAGCGCTCACCGGCGGCGGCCGGATCGGTCATCGCGCGTACATGCAGATCCGCGACGTCGCGCACGTCGACGAAGCCCATCCCGAAGGGAGGGCACGCGGGGACCCGCCCTTCGAGCATCCTGCGCACCAGACGCAGCGACGGCGGGTCGTCCGGGCCGAGGAGCGGTCCGAGGACCCCCACCGGATGGATCGCCGCCAGTTCCATGCCGGCGCCCTCGTCGGTCATGAACTGCCAGGCGGCGCGCTCGGCGAGTGTCTTGGACCGCTGGTAGGGCGGGATGTCGCCGTCGACGTTCGTCCAGTCCTCCTCGGTGAACGGAGCCGTACGCCTCGGGTGCCCGATGCCGATGGCGCCGAAGGCGCTCGTCAGGACGACCCGCCGCACGCGGGCGTCGCGGGCGGCGCGCAGCACGCGCAGGACGCCTTCGCGCGCCGGGACCACCAGTTCGTCGTCGTTCGCCGGTGTCCGGCGCAGGGTCGGCGAGGCGACATGGAGGACGAAGTCGCAGTCGGCGACGGCGTCGTCCCAGCCGTCGGGGTGTTCGAGGTCGGCGCGCACGACCGTGAGCCGGTCGTCGTCGAAGGGCGCCGCCGCCCGGAGCCAGGAGCGCAGTTCCGGCTCGCGCCGCAGGTCGCGGACCGTGGTGCGTACGGTGTGCCCGGCGTCGAGCAGGGCCAGGACGCACCAGCTCCCGATGAATCCCGTTCCTCCGGTGACCAGTACCTGTGCCATCTTCTTCTCCTCAGCTCATGAACCGCATGTCAGGGGGCGGGGGCGTTCGACGGGGCTCATGCGAGGGCCATGCCGGGAACGCGCCGGCGGATGGCTTCCATCTCGGCCTCGTCGGAGACGCCCTGCCAGTCGTGCCGGGGGGTGTACGGGGCTTCCAGGGCGCGCACTTCGTCGTCGGCGAGTTCGATGTCGAGGGAGGCCACGGCCTCGTCGATCTGCCGGATCGAACCGGCGCCGACCAGGGGCGCGGTGACCACCGGCTGGTGTCGCAGCCAGGCGAGGGCGATCTGTGCCCGGCTGACACCGCGGGCGTTCGCGGTCCGCCCGACCGCGTCGATGACGGCGTGGTTGGACGCCTCCTCGGCCGGCGAGTAGAGCAGGTCCGCGTAGGCACCGTCCGTCTCGGAGCGCGCCGTCGAGTTGGCTTCGTCCCACGGGCGGGCGAGGCGCCCACGGGCCAGCGGCGACCAGACGACCGTACCCACGCCCTCGTCCAGGCACAGCGGGATCATCTCCCGCTCCTCCTCACGGGCGAGCAGGTTGTAGTGGTCCTGCATCGACACGAACCGCGCCCAGCCGTGTTGCCTCTGCAGGTGCAGCGCCTTCGCGAACTCCCACGCGTGCATGGACGACGCGCCCAGGTAGCGGACCTTGCCGGCCTTCACCACGTCGTGCAGCGCTTCGAGCGTCTCCTCCCACGGGGTCGAGTGGTCGTTCCGGTGGATCTGGTAGAGGTCGATGTGGTCGGTGCCGAGGCGGCGCAGGGAGTGGTCGACCTCGGTCATGACGGCCTTGCGTGACAGGCCGCGGCCGTTGGGGCCCGGCCGCATCGGGTGGCGCAGTTTGGTGGCGATCACCACGGCGTCGCGCTCGGCGAAGTCCTTGAGCGCGCGGCCGAGGATCTCTTCGCTGGAGCCGTTGGAGTACATGTTGGCGGTGTCGAAGAAGTTGATCCCCGCCTCCAGCGCGTGCCTGACGAGCGGGCGCGCCTCGTCCTCGCCCTTCGACCAGACGGGATGGCCCCGGTCGGGTTCGCCGTAGGTCATCGCACCGATCGCGATCGGGGACACGTCGAGGCCGGTCGTGCCCAGCTTGATGTAACGCATGGCGCTCCTTAGAGTATGCGGAGAGGTCTCCACATACGGTAGTGGAGAGCTCTCCACTTAGCAAAGCGAGGTCCCGTGGTCCGTTCCGACGCCCGTGAGAACAGGGCACGCATCCTCACCGCCGCGCGCGAAGCACTCGCGGCGGACGGCAGTACGTCGCTGAACCAGATCGCCCAGCGTGCGGGGGTCGGCCCTGGCACCCTCTACCGCAACTTCCCGACCCGCGAGGCACTGGTCCTGGCCGTCTACCAGGACGAGGTCGCACGCATCACCGGCGCGGTGACCGGCCTGCTGGAGCGGATGCCACCCCTGGAAGCGCTCCGGCACTGGACGGCCGACCTGGTGGAGGCCATGCGCAGGAAGCACGGCCTGGGCGACGCCCTCGGCCCGGGCGCGCACCAGGCGATCAGCGAGCACAGCTACGGCCCGGTCGTCGCCGCGATCACGGAACTCCTCGACGCCGGCAAGGCGGACGGGAGCATCCGCGCGGACGCCGATCCGCGCGACTTCCTCCAGCTCACGGGCGCACTGTGGCGCGCTGCGTCCGGCCCCGAGGACCGAGCGCCCCAGATGCTCGCGCTCATCCTCGACGGCCTGCGCGCGCACCGGTGAGGGCCGGGTGCGCGACTGCCGTGCATCCAGGGCCCGCGCCGGCTGATCCGCCGTGCCTCCACCCGATGAACTGTCCGAGTACGCGCGACCCAGGCCCGCGAGCACGGCCTTCGACCTGACCGTCGGACACGACCAGGCCGAGCCGCCCGTTCAGGAGCTCGGCACAGCGGATCCCCGGCCAGACCGGGAGCGGCGCGGATGAGCAGGACGCGACGGGCCCCCATCGGGCGGGCCCTCAAGTCCCGCCGCACAGCGCCCAGTTCACATGTGGAAGGCTTGCGCCGTGACGATCGACAATCTGACAACCCTGCACGGTCTGCCGGTCTACGACTTCCCGGTCGAGGGAGAGGAGAACGGGCCACTGCCTCCGGCGGGCGAGGTCGCCTGGAAGCTCTCCCGCTACCAGCTCCTCACGGACGGCGAGTCCTTCGAGACCTGCTGGAACCGCTTCCTCGACACCGTCGACCTTCCGCAGGTACGCGCCCTGGTCCTGGGCTCAGGCGCCTACGGAACCGAGGACGACGGAGACGATCCCGCCGAGACGGCCGGCCGTCTCGTGGCCGCCTCCAGCCGTCTCACCGGACTCGAAGCCCTCTACCTCGCCGATGTCACCTTCGAGGAGGCTGAGCTGTCCTGGATCGTGCAGGGCGACGTGACCCCGATCCTGGCCGCCTATCCCCGCCTCCAGGAGCTGGGGGTACGCGGCTCGGGCGGCGGCTTCGACGACGGCCCGGGGCTGCGGCTGACACCCCTGCGCCACGAACACCTGCGCGTCCTGCGCCTGGAGAACGGCGGTCTGCCCGGAGAAGTGGCCCGCGCGGTGGCCGCCAGCGATCTGCCCGCGCTGCGCCGCCTGGACATGTGGCTGGGCGCGGACTACTACGGCTGCACCACCACCCTGGCGGACCTCGCCCCCATCCTCGACGGCGACCGCCTGCCCGCCCTGCGCCACCTCGGCCTGCGCAACAGCGAGATACAGGACGAGATCGCCGCCGCCCTGGCCGCCGCCCCCGTCGTGGCCCGGCTCACCTCCCTGCACCTGGGCCTCGGCACCCTGAGCGACACCGGCGCCGAAGCCCTCCTCAGTGGCCAGCCCCTCACCCACCTGGAGGAACTGGACCTGCGCCACCACTACCTCTCGGAACCGATGATGCAGCGCTTGCGCGAGGCCCTGGAGCCGTCCGGCGTCAAGGTCGACCTCGACGGACGTGAGCAGGGCACGAACCGGTACGTGGCGGCGGGCGAGTGACCTGCCACCACGGCGGACACGAGCGTGGGTCCGCCTGGCCCCGATCGTCCTGCCCGGCCTGTACGGCATCGGGGTCGGCGTAGTCCGAGCCGCCGAGGCCCCTCGGCTCCGGCCACCGCGCCCGCCTGGGCGGGTCCTCGCCGGTGGACACGGTCGCGGCTACGGCGAGCCGTTCAACGCCGCTGCGCCTGATACGGGCCCACGGAGGACCCGTATCAGGCGGTGGCACCCCACGGGCCCCCGGCCCTACTTCGTTTCCAGGGACTCCTCGAAGAGCTGCTCTCCGTCCCAAGGCACCTCAGCACAGGGCTCCACCGCGCCCTTCACCGCGTACACGCTTGCGGCAGGGCTGATCCGGCCCGCCGGTTCCGGCTCCTCGAAGACCAGGGAGTCACCACGACGCAGTATGTACTCGTGCTTGGTCGTCACAGAGGGGTCGCCCGATGACGTCAGGATCCAGCGCGGCTGGTACAGCTCACCGCGAGGCTGCGCGCAGACGTAGCCGCTCCTGGGCTTGTCCACGCTCACGATGATGCCCTCGGCCCGGAGCCGCTCGGTCAGTTCCTCCTTCTCCTGCCCGCTCAAAAGGATCTCTTCCATGCTGACCGTGACACTGCCGTCCCCGTGCCGTTCGACGGCGAACGCCTGCGCCCCTCCCGTCGACGCCGGCAGCGCCAGAGCGCCCCCCGCCACGGCGACACACGCCGCGAGGGCGACCAGCGCCCGGCGAGTGGTGACCGTGCGACGGCCGGTCGGCTCCGCAACCGGCAAGTCCTCGGCCCTGAGGGCGAGTTCCCGCTGGAGTTCGTTCAGCAGACGGTCCTCGAAGGTCTTCGTCGTCCTGGCGCTCATGCCTGTCCCTTCGCGTACGTGAGTGCTGCCTGCTGCCCGCCGACTTCGGCCGCCGCTGAGCGCAGCGACCTGCGCGCCCGGTGCAGCCGCACCCGGGCGGTGACCTTGCGTATGCCCAGTGCCGCGGCGGCCTCGGTGACACTCAGCTGATCGACGGCGACGAGTTCGATCACCGCGCGCTCGCCGTCAGGGAGCCCGGCCAGGGCGGTCAGCGCGCGACGCCCCGCCTCCTCGGCGTCGAGCTTCTCCTCCAGCCGGCCGATGTCGTCGCCCTCCAGCAGCCGGCGGCCGGCGATACGGCCCCCGAGCACGTTCTGGCGCGCGCTCCTGCGGGCCTCCGTGGCCACCACGTTGCGTGCGATGCCGTACAGCCAGGCCGTCTCGCTGCCGAGGTCGGGGCGGTAGGCGCGGGCGGAGTCGATCACCGCGAGGAAGGTCTCGGCGGTGAGATCGGCGACGGTGTGCGGGTCGGTGACCCGCCTGGCCATGAAGCGGGTGACGGCGTCGACATGGCGGCGATAGAAGACCTCGAAGGCCGCCGGGTCGTACATCTCTCCCGGTGGGCCGCTCCGGCTTCTGCTGTCGGATGCCAAGGTGTGAACCTCCCGTTGTCCGTCCTGCTGTCACCTCTACTTGGAACGGGGGGCCGAATGCGTTACAGGGCGGCCCCGGTGCGATCGGCCGGCCGCCCGTTTCCGCCGTGCCTCCTGAACTGTCCTCACTCGCCGGCCAATGACTCAGGACGCGACAGGGCCCGCGCGCCACCCGACGGATGCCTGTCAAGGCCTCCTGGGCGCAACGACATCGGCCTGCGTCACCAACGTCCTGTCGCGTGTAACCACTAGGCGTTGCTCCAGCCGCCTGTGCTGCGATACAAGTCCAGCAGGTCCACCACGAAGAGGAGGGTCGAGCCCGCCGGGATCAACGGTGACGGCGACTGATTGCCGTAGCCGAGACGTGGGGGAACGATGATCTCGCGTCGACCGCCGACCTTCATCCCCTTCACCCCACGGTCCCAGCCCTTGATGACCCTGCCACCGCCCAGGGCGAACTTGAACGGCTGGCCCCGGTCCCAGGAGGCGTCGAACTCCTTCCCGGACTCGAAGGTCACCCCGACGTAGTGAACCCTCACCACCATGCCCGACTTCACTTCGACCCCGTCCCCGACCATCAGGTCCCGGATGGTCAACTCGGTAGGCGCGGCACCCGTCGGAACGACGACCTCGGGCTTCGACAGTTCACTCATTGCACCCTCATCGCTTGCCGCCGCATGCCCGCCGAACGGGCCGTCCGGACACCTGAGATCCATGCGGCAGATGGACACGCTATCGGCAGTGCGGACGGGCGCCGATCCCCGACTCACACACAAAGACGAGTACTATCGCGTTTCGAAAGAAACGCGCTAGTATCGCGTTCGCCTCGATGTCGGCCTTCAGCGCCCCACCGCATCGACGAGTTTCCGAGGAGTCCTATGGCTACCCTGCTCTCTCCCCTCCTGGACCTGCTGACGCTTCAGGGCACGGTCACCGAGACCGAACCTGTCGCCGCCCGGTTCCGTCGCCTGCGCATCGAGGGCGAGGCCCTGTCCGGGCTGACCGTCCGCCCCGGACAGCAGGTGAGGGTCATGATCGGCGACGGGCTGACTCTGCGCACGTACTCGATCTGGCGTTACGACCCGGAGGGTGCCGTCGAGTTGTGCGTACTGGATCACCCTGGGGGCGGCCCCGGGGCACGGTGGGGGAGCGGCGCCACAGTCGGCGACCGGGTCCGCATGCGCAAGCCTGAAGGGACGTTCACGCTGCGGCCCGACGCCGCGCACCACGTGTTCGTCGGGGAGGAGACGGCGTCGGTCGCCTTCAGCGCGATGCTGGGAGCACTGCCTGACGGGGCACGCATCTCCGGCTGCATCGAAACGGAGACGGCTGCCGACCGGCTCCCCCTGCCGTACGCGGACCGCCTCAACTGGATCATCCGCAATGGCACTTCGCTCCCGGATGCGGTGCGACGTCTCGCCCCTGAGCCAGGCGGGATCGCGTACGTCGCCGGCGAGGCACGGACCGTGCAGCACGTGCGGCAGGTCCTCGTGAAGGAGGCCGGCTGGGACCGACGAGCGGTACTCACCAAGCCGTTCTGGACACCGGGCAAGCGCGGGATGGAGTAGAGCAGCACCGCACCTAGGCTTCCAGGCCTGTCGCCCCGAGCCCCGACGCCCGCAGGCGGGCCCGGTCTCGTACGACTTGGCCCGGGGCCCGTACCGCTCCGGCGCATTCCGCGACGGGACGCCGGTGCGGTTACCGAACCGCATGCCCTCGATCAACTGTCGCCTGGTCCCTTTGGCCCCGGCGAACGAGCGTCGGCCGGGCTGGAAGACCAGCCC
>NZ_JBHWZP010000398.1:0-7854 GCF_042728395.1 Streptomyces sp. NPDC060205 | reverse complement strand
GGCCATCAAGTGGCCGGGCCCCTTCCGTTCGCTCAAACGACATCCGCTCAAGCGACCGCCGCTCAAGCCGGGCGCGGTGTCACCGCTTGTGCTGGGAGTCCGCCACCGTGACCTCGACGCGCTGGAACTCCTTCAGTTCGCTGTAGCCGGTCGTGGCCATCGCGCGGCGCAGGGCGCCGAAGAAGTTCATGGAGCCGTCGGGGGTGTGCGAGGGGCCCAGCAGGACCTCCTCGATGGTGCCGACGGTGCCGAGGTCGACCTTCTTGCCGCGCGGCAGCTCCTCGTTGACGGCCTCCATGCCCCAGTGGTGGCCGCGGCCGGGCGCGTCCGTCGCGCGGGCGAGCGGGGAGCCCATCATCACCGAGTCGGCGCCGCAGGCGATGGCCTTGGGCAGGTCGCCGGACCAGCCGACCCCGCCGTCCGCGATCACGTGCACGTACCGGCCGCCGGACTCGTCCATGTAGTCGCGGCGGGCGGCGGCCACGTCCGCGACGGCGGTGGCCATCGGGACCTGGATGCCGAGCACGTTGCGCGTGGTGTGCGCGGCGCCGCCGCCGAAGCCCACCAGCACACCGGCGGCGCCGGTACGCATCAGGTGCAGCGCCGCCGTGTACGTGGCGCAGCCGCCGACGATGACCGGGACGTCCAGCTCGTAGATGAACTGCTTCAGGTTCAGCGGCTCGGAGGCGCCGGAGACGTGCTCCGCCGAGACGGTCGTACCGCGGATGACGAAGATGTCGACGCCCGCGTCCACGACGGCCTTGGAGAACTGGGCGGTGCGCTGCGGCGAGAGCGCGGCGGCGGTGACCACGCCCGAGTCGCGCACCTCCTTGATGCGCAGCCCGATCAGCTCCTCCTTGATGGGAGCCGCGTAGATCTCCTGGAGGCGGCGGGTCGCGGTCTCCGCGTCCAGCTCCACGATCTCGTCGAGGAGCGACTGCGGGTCCTCGTGCCGCGTCCACAGGCCTTCGAGGTTGAGGACGCCGAGACCGCCCAGCTCCCCGATGCGGATGGCGGTCGCCGGGGAGACCACCGAGTCCATGGGAGCCGCCAGGAACGGCAGCTCGAAGCGGTAGGCGTCGATCTGCCAGGCGATCGAGACCTCCTTCGGGTCGCGCGTACGGCGGCTCGGGACGACGGCGATGTCGTCGAAGGCGTACGCCCGGCGGCCGCGCTTGCCGCGCCCGATCTCGATCTCAGTCACGTGTGTGGCCTTTCCCTCTTCGGTTCTGCGCGTTCCAGTATCCCCGACACATGCGGCGGGGGCGGTCCCGGAGTCCCCGAGACCGCCCCCGACCGTGGTGCCGTTACTGGCCGCGGCTGTAGTTCGGTGCCTCGACCGTCATCTGGATGTCGTGCGGGTGGCTCTCCTTGAGGCCCGCCGACGTGATCCGTACGAAGCGGCCCTTGGTCTCCATCTCGTCGATGGAGGCGGCGCCCACATAGCCCATGGTCTGGCGCAGACCGCCGACGAGCTGGTGCAGCACGTTGGCGAGCGGGCCGCGGTAGGGCACCTGGCCCTCGATGCCCTCGGGGACGAGCTTGTCGTCGGAGGCGACCTCGGCCTGGAAGTAGCGGTCCTTGGAGTACGACCTGCCCTGGCCGCGGGACTGCATGGCACCGAGGGAGCCCATCCCGCGGTACGACTTGAACTGCTTGCCGTTGATGAACTGCAGCTCGCCGGGCGACTCCTCGCAGCCGGCGAGAAGGCTGCCGAGCATGACCGTGTCGGCGCCGGCGGCCAGTGCCTTGCCGATGTCTCCGGAGTACTGCAGTCCACCGTCCCCGATCACCGGGACACCGGCGGAGCGGGCCGCGAGGGCGGCCTCGTAGATGGCGGTGACCTGCGGCACGCCGATACCGGCGACCACGCGGGTCGTACAGATGGAGCCGGGGCCCACGCCCACCTTGACGCCGTCGACACCGGCGTCGATCAGCGCCTGGGCGCCGTCGCGGGTGGCCACGTTGCCGCCGATCACATCGACGCCGACGCTCGACTTGATCTTCGCCATCCAGTTGAGGGCGTTGCTGTTGTGCCCGTGCGAGGTGTCGACGATCAGGAAGTCCACCCCCGCCTCGGCGAGCGCCTGCGCCCGCTCAAGGGCCTCGGGGCTCGCGCCCACGGCGGCGCCCACGAGGAGGCGGCCCTCGGCGTCCTTCGCCGCGTTCGGGTACTTCTCGGCCTTGACGAAGTCCTTGACCGTGATGAGGCCCTTGAGGATGCCCGCGTCGTCGACCAGCGGAAGCTTCTCGATCTTGTGGCGGCGCAGCAGCTCCATGGCGTCGGTCCCGGAGATGCCGACCTTGCCGGTGACGAGCGGCATCGGGGTCATGACCTCGCGCACCTGACGGGAGCGGTCGGTCTCGAAGGCCATGTCGCGGTTGGTGACGATGCCGAGCAGCTTGCCGTTGCCGTCGGTGACGGGGACGCCGCTGATGCGGAACTTCGCGCACAGCGCGTCGGCCTCGCCCAGCGTCGCGTCCGGGTGCACCGTGATCGGGTCGGTGACCATGCCGGACTCGGAGCGCTTCACGAGGTCGACCTGGTTGACCTGGTCCTCGATGGAGAGGTTCCGGTGCAGCACGCCGACGCCGCCCTGGCGGGCCATGGCGATCGCCATCCGGGACTCGGTGACCTTGTCCATGGCCGCAGAGAGCAGCGGGATGTTCACGCGTACGTTGCGGGAGATGCGGGACGAGGTGTCGACCGCGTTGGGCAGCACTTCCGACGCGCCCGGCAGCAGCAGCACGTCGTCGTAGGTCAGCCCGAGCGTCGCGAATTTCTCGGGCACTCCGTCGACGTTTGCAGTCATGACACCTTCCCCAAATGGCCTTGATCGGTGCGGATGTCCATGCTAACGGGAAGCATGGCTCTCTCATTCCACGGCCGGGAGCGCCCCTGGGCCTTGTAGGTTCCTACGGGCCGGACGGCCGCCCTGTTCAGCGTGCCGCCCGCCTCCATACGTACCGATGAGTGCGTACCGATGAGTACCGCCGCGTACCGGCGGAAGAACCCGCCCCCGCCATGAGCCGCACGCCCCCGGGCGCGGCCCGGAATCCCCGTGAACGCGGTCCCGAGTCCAGGTGAAGCGGGCTCCCGAAGGGGAAGCCGCTACTGCTCCGCCAGGGCCCGCAGGCGGCTGAGCGCCCGGTGCTGGGCCACCCGGACCGCGCCGGGTGACATTCCCAACATCTGTCCGGTCTCCTCGGCCGTGAGGCCCACCGCGATCCTCAGCAGCAGAAGCTCCCGCTGGTTCTCGGGGAGGTTGGCCATGAGTTTCTTCGCCCACGCGGCGTCGCTGCTGAGCAGGGCGCGCTCCTCGGGGCCGAGGGAGTCGTCCGGCCGCTCGGGCATCTCGTCCGACGGCACGGCCGTCGAACCGGGATGGCGCATCGCGGCCCGCTGCAGGTCGGCCACCTTGTGACCGGCGATGGCGAAGACGAAGGCCTCGAAGGGGCGCCCGGTGTCCTTGTAGCGCGGCAGTGCGAGCAGCACCGCCACGCAGACCTCCTGCGCCAGGTCCTCCACGAAGTGCCGCGCGTCACCCGGAAGCCGGGACAGCCGCGTACGGCAGTAGCGGATGGCGAGCGGGTGGACATGGGCGAGCAGGTCGTGCGTGGCCTGCTCGTCGCCCTCGACCGCGCGGTGGACGAGCGCACCAATCGCCCCATGGGCATTGGCAGCCTCGTCGTCACGCATCGGTCCATGGTGCCTTGGCGTCGTTCGTTCCGTGGCACCGCGTCCGTAGTTGTGCACCGAAGCGTTATGAGCAGGTGCGCCGGAACTCATCTCCTGCGCCCTCCCCTCCCGCTCGACCGACTTGTTCCCGAGGAACTCCACACCTCAAGGATGCGGCATCCGCCGGGAAACGGGGATCGGGTGCCCGAACGGCCCCGTTCCATGCTCTGGCGGGCCCGGCCCCGCCCGCCCTTCGGCAGGCGGGGAAACCCGTGCCCCCGCGGCGGTTCACCTAGCGGACCAGGCCCCACCGGAATCCGAGCGCCACCGCGTGCGCGCGGTCCGAGGCGCCGAGCTTCTTGAAGAGCCGGCGGGCGTGCGTCTTGACCGTGTCCTCGGAGAGGAACAGCTCGCGGCCGATCTCCGCGTTCGACCGGCCGTGGCTCATGCCCTCCAGGACCTGGATCTCACGCGCGGTGAGCGTAGGCGCCGCACCCATCTCGGCCGACCGCAGTCTGCGCGGCGCGAGCCGCCAGGTCGGGTCGGCGAGGGCCTGGGTGACGGTCGCCCGCAGCTCCGCGCGGGAGGCGTCCTTGTGGAGATAGCCGCGGGCACCGGCGGCGACCGCGAGGGCGACACCGTCCAGGTCCTCGGCCACGGTGAGCATGATGATGCGCGCACCGGGGTCGGCGGACAGCAGCCGCCGGACCGTCTCCACGCCGCCCAGACCGGGCATGCGTACGTCCATCAGAATCAGGTCCGAACGGTCGGCACCCCAGCGGCGGAGGACTTCCTCGCCGTTGGCCGCCGTGGTCACGCGCTCTACGCCGGGCACGGTCGCCACCGCACGGCGGAGCGCCTCTCGGGCAAGCGGGGAGTCGTCGCAGACGAGGACGGATGTCATGGCCGTCCTCCGCAGCTGATGCGCGTCACCTTGGGCCTCCAGGCTGGTACGAAATCGTCACCTGTGCGGTCGACCGACTCGGACGCTTGCCCGAGCGTTTGTTCCTTCAACCGCCTCGCACACTCAACGACGGTCACTCGAAAGAGTTACGGGGCGGTGAGCCACGTTCGGCACTCTACGTGAGGGCGCGGACACGGTGCAGACACGTGCGGCAGACCCTCAAGGTTTCATCACAAGCTATGCCCCATTCAGCCGCTTTTCGTTCCATTTATTAGTGTCTGGGGCTAGATTCGCAATGAGTCATATTTTCATCTCCTTAGATCGTAGATGTACGGTGATGGGCACGTAACCGACCAAAACGGCTACAAGGGGACACAGCAATGGCAGATTTCTCCCGCCTTCCCGGACCGAACGCGGATCTGTGGGACTGGCAGCTCCTCGCGGCGTGCCGCGGGGTCGACAGCTCGCTCTTCTTCCACCCCGAGGGCGAGCGCGGTGCGGCACGGAGCGCTCGTGAGAACTCGGCCAAAGAGGTCTGCATGAGGTGCCCGGTGCGAGCGGAGTGCGCCGCGCACGCGCTGGCGGTGCGCGAGCCGTACGGCGTGTGGGGCGGCCTGACCGAGGACGAGCGCGAGGAACTCATGGGGCGGGCGCGCAACCGCCTGGTCTCCGCGTCGAGCGGAGGCGACCCGTCACACCACTGAAGGAACGTTTCTCCGGACCGACACGCGCGCGTGTGCCCCTTCTTCACGTCCCCCACGGCATACCCCGCGTCCCCTGAAGGCAGGACCCCGCGAAACCTGGTCCCGTGGAACCGGGTTCAGCGGGCGGCGGCCCTGGCCAACTGGTCCAGGGTGGCCGCCACGGCGGGCACCTGGGCCAGATCCGGCAGCGTGAGCGCGACGATCTCCCGTCGCAGCGCGGGCTCCACCGTCACTGTGCGTGCACCTTTGGGGCGTACGGATTCGATGGCCAGTTCGGGCAGGACCGCGACCCCGAGGCCCGCCCCGACCAGACCGACCACTGCCGGATAGTCGTCGGTCGCGAAGTCGATGCGCGGGGTGAAGCCCGCGCTCTCGCAGACCTCGACCAGCTGGGCCCGGCAGCGCGGGCAGCCGGCGATCCACGGCTCGTCGGCGAGGTCGCCGATGGCGACCGTGCCCGCCCGGGCCAGCCGGTGTCCCTCGGGGACCAGACCGACGAGCCGGTCCGTGAGCAACGGCCGGACCACCAGGTCGTCCCACTCCTCCGAGCCCGCCGAGCCCGCCGCGGCGCCCGCGCCCTCGTAACGGAAGGCGAGGGTCACGTCGCAGTCGCCCTCGCGCAGCATCTCCACGGAGCGCGGCGGCTCGGCCTCCTCCAGGGAGACCCGGGTGCCGGGGTGGGCGGCGCGCAGGGCGGCGAGCGCCGTCGGGACGAGCGTGGAGCTCCCGCTGGGGAACGACACCAGGCGCACCCGGCCCGCGCGCAGCCCCGCGATCGCGGCGACCTCCTCCTCGGCGGCGGTCAGCCCGGCGATGATGCCCGCCGCGTGCCGCGCGAGGGCCTCGCCTGCCTGCGTCAGCCGCATCTCACGGCCGGTGCGGATGAGCAGCGGTGTGCCGACGGATGCTTCGAGTGCCTTCATCTGCTGGCTGACTGCGGGCTGGGTGCAGCCCAGTTCGCGCCCCGCCGCCGAGAAGGAGCCGGTGGCGGAGACGGCGCGCAGGACGCGTAGATGACGGGCCTCGATCACCCTTCGAGCATAAGCGAATCTTGGATACGGCGACGAATATCGCATCGACGCTTTTGGCCCGGATCGCCTAGCGTGCCTTCATGAAGCTTCTGTCTCTGAATCTGGGGCGGCCCCGGGCCGTCGACTACACGGACCAGGCCGAGGGCGTGACCGGGATCGACAAGCGGCCGGTGGACGGGCCGGTCCGGGTCGCCGCGCCCGGGCCCAAGGGCGTCGGCGGGAGCGGTCTCGCCGGGGACGCCGTGTGCGAGCTGCGCCACCACGGCGGCGACGACCAGGCGGTGTACGCCTTCGCGCGCGAGGACCTCGACGACTGGGAGCGCGAACTGGGGCGCCCGCTGTCCAGCGGGATGTTCGGGGAGAACCTCACGACCGAGGGTGTCGACGTGTCGGGGGCGAGGATCGGGGAGCGCTGGCGCATCGGCTCCGAGGTCGTGCTCGAAGTGACGTCCGGCCGGATCCCCTGCCTCACCTTCCAGGGCCACCTGGGCGAGAAGGGCTGGGTCAGGCGGTTCACACAGAAGGGGGCGTCCGGCGCGTACCTGCGGGTGATCGAACCCGGGGAGATACGGGCGGGCGATCCGATCGAGATCGTGCACCGGCCGGACCACGAGGTCACCGCCGCCCTCCAGTTCCGCGCGGTCACGCTCGAACGGACGCTGCTGCCACGGGTGCTGGCGGCGGGCGACGCCCTTCACCCCGAGGCGCGGGAGAAGGCGCTGAGGTACGTCGAGAAGTACGGCGGTCACTAACCTTGGGCCATGACAACGGCTTTGATTACGGGATCGACAGCGGGCATCGGTGCCGCCTTCGCACGGCGGCTGGCCGCCGACGGGCACAACCTCGTGCTGGTCGCGCGTGACACCAAACGGCTCGGCGAGCAGGCGACGGAACTGCACGACCGGCACGGCATCGAGGCGGAGGTGCTGACGGCGGACCTGGCGACGGACAAGGGCATCGAGGCGGTGGCCGCCCGCGTCGCGGACCGCAAACACGCGGTCGACCTGCTCGTCAACAACGCGGGCTTCGGCAACAAGGGCCTGTATCTGGACGTACCGATGGCGGACGAGCTGAAGATGCTCAAGGTGCACTGCGAGGCGGTGCTCCGGCTCACGTCGGCGGCGGCCGAGGCCATGCGGGAGCGCGGACGCGGCGGGGTCGTCAACGTGGCGTCGACGGCCGCGTTCCTGCCGCGCGGCACGTACGGGGCGTCGAAGGCGTGGGTCGTGCAGTTCACGCAGGGCGTGGCGAAGGACCTGGCGGGCAGCGGCGTCCGGCTGATGGCGCTGTGCCCCGGCTTCGTGCGGACCGAGTTCCACGAGCGGGCCGGGATGGGCACGGACGACATCCCCAACTGGATGTGGCTGGACGCCGACAAGGTGGTCACGGCCGCGCTCGCCGACCTGGCCCGCGACAAGTCCCTGTCGATCCCGGACCCGCGCTACAAGGCGCTGATGGGCGTGGCGAAGGTGACCCCGCGGGGCCTGCTCAGCGGCATCAGCTCGAAGACGGGCCGCAAGTACGGCCCGAAGTGAG
>NZ_JBHWZP010000397.1:0-7874 GCF_042728395.1 Streptomyces sp. NPDC060205 | reverse complement strand
ACACCTACTCGCGGGTGATGTGCTGGTTTTTCAGCCCGTCCGGCGTTTGAGGACGGAGCGCGCAGCGCGACAGGGGGGCGAGGGGGCGCAGCCCCCATGCGTGGACGGGAACGGGAAGGGGCGGCGGGGGCGAGGAAAAAGGGTGGCTACGCCGGTGGTTCGACGCCCGCGCGGAGCAAGCCGTACGTGTACGCATCCTCCAGCGCCTGCCAGGACGCCGCGATCACGTTCTTCGCGACGCCCACCGTCGACCACTCCCCCGCACCGTCCGAGGTGGAGATGAGGACGCGCGTCGTCGACTCCGTACCGTGCTTGCCCTCCAGGATGCGGACCTTGTAGTCGACCAGTTCCAGCTTCGCGAGCTGGGGGTACAGGGTCTCCAGGGCCACCCGCAGCGCCCGGTCGAGCGCGTTGACCGGCCCGTTCCCCTCCGCCGTGGCGACGATCCGCTCGCCCTTGGCGAAGAGCTTCACCGTCGCCTCGTTGGCGTGGCTGCCGTCGGGCCGGTCCTCGACGATGGCGCGCCAGGACTCGACGTCGAAGTACCTGCGGGCCTTGCCCTCGGCCTCCTCGCGCAGGAGGAGTTCGAAGGACGCGTCCGCGGCTTCGTACGTGTAGCCCTGCAGTTCACGCTCCTTGACCCGGCTCACGACCCGGCCGATCAGCTCGCGGTCGCCGCCGAGGTCGACGCCGAGTTCCTTGCCCTTGAGCTCGATGGACGCGCGGCCCGCCATGTCGGAGACGAGCATCCGCATGGTGTTGCCGACCAGTTCGGGGTCGATGTGCTGGTACAGGTCCGGGTCGACCTTGATGGCCGAGGCGTGCAGGCCCGCCTTGTGGGCGAAGGCCGAGACACCGACGTACGGCTGGTGCGTGGACGGGGTGAGGTTCACGACCTCGGCGATGGCGTGCGAGATGCGGGTCATCTCGGAGAGCGCGCCCTCGGGGAGGACCTTCTTGCCGTACTTCAGCTCCAGGGCCGCGACGACCGGGAAGAGGTTGGAGTTGCCGACGCGCTCGCCGTAGCCGTTCGCCGTGCACTGCACGTGGGTCGCGCCCGCGTCGACCGCGGCGAGGGTGTTGGCGACGGCGCAGCCGGTGTCGTCCTGGGCGTGGATGCCCAGGCGTGCTCCGGTGTCGGCGAGGACGGTGGCGACGACGGCCTGGACCTGCGCGGGCAGCATGCCGCCGTTGGTGTCGCACAGGACGACGACGTCGGCGCCGGCCTCCGCGGCGGCCCGCACGACGGCCTTCGCGTAACCCGGGTTCGCCCGGTAGCCGTCGAAGAAGTGCTCGCAGTCGACGAAGACGCGGCGGCCCTCGGAACGCAGGTAGGAGACGGTGTCGCGGACCATCTCCAGGTTCTCGTCGAGGGTGGTGCGCAGAGCCAGTTCGACATGCCGGTCGTGGGACTTGGCGACGAGTGTGACGACGGGTGCGCCGGACTCGACGAGCGCCTTGACCTGCGGGTCCTCGCTCGCTTTGCCGCCCGCCCGGCGGGTGGCCCCGAAAGCGACGAGCTGGGCGTGCTTGAAGTCGATCTCCTGCTGGGCACGGGCGAAGAACTCGGTGTCGCGCGGGTTCGCACCCGGCCACCCGCCCTCGATGAAGCCCACGCCGAAGTCGTCCAGGTGCCGTGCGATGGCCAGCTTGTCCGCGACGGTGAGGTTGATGCCCTCACGCTGCGCGCCGTCGCGCAGGGTGGTGTCGAAGACGTGGAACGAATCGTCGAGCTCGCTGGTTTCGGTCATGGTGTCAAGGCTCCTGAGGATCAGATCTCGGTCGGTACCGGAATGACCGGCTCCGCCGTCCCCACATGGTCCCTCACGCTCTCGCCTCCGGCTGAGGGTGGGCCAGAAAAGCGAAAAACCCCTCGCGGGTGCGAGAGGTCTGCGCGCGGGTCGAGACGACGGTGTCCACCCGTACCTGGTCGTACGTGGTGGTCACTGCGGACCGGCGCGCCTGCTGCCAATAATCATGGCGAACGAGAGCACGGAGGCAGTCTGGCACAGACCTCCTCCGTGCTCACCGTCCGTCTCAGGATGCGAGCACTCGGTTGATCACCGCTGGATCATCGGTTGATCACCGCTGGATCATCCGTGGGTCACCGCAGGTGGCGGACGAACACGTCGGTGCCGTCGTTCGTGTCGCCGGCCGGGATCAGTGACGGGTCCGCGGACCGGAACGCGATGCGGCGGGCGCCGTCGGCGATCGCGCCAGGCCGGACGTCGGCGGTGGCCGTGCCGCCGGTGGTGTCGGGCGTGACCAGGACGGTGGTGCCCTTCCTCAGGTCCCGCAGATACACGGGCCACTCCTTGCCGTACTGCGCGCCCGCCTCCGTCACCTCCGACATGAACGTGACGTACCGCCCGTCGGCGCTCACCGCGGGGTTACGGGTGTAGGCCTCGCCGGGGCCGCCCTGGGTGCCGTGGATCCGCCGGTTGGTGCCGGTGGCGAGGTCGTGCACGAACACGTTCCAGGCGCCGTCGGTGTCGTCGGGCACCAGGTGGGTGTCCCGGGACTCGAAGACGACCGTACGGCCGTCGCCGCTGAGGGACGGGCGCAGCGACTCCTTCTCGGTGGCCGAGCCGTCGTGGGAGCGGTCGGCCTGGACGCGCTCGCCGGTGCGGCGGTCGTACACCCAGACGTCGCCCCAGTCGTCGCCGCGCGGGCCGTTGGCGTAGGTGTACTGGTAGGCGACGCGGCGGCCGTCGTCGCTGACCGTCGGCTCGAAGGCGTTGCGCGGCTCCCAGGTGGGCCGGGGGTGGCTGATCCGCTCGGTGGTGCCGGCGGTCCGGTCGCGCAGGAGGACGACGGAGCCCTCGCCGCTCTCGTACAGCGTGTAGACCGCGTACCGGCCGTTCGGGCTGACGAAGACCGCGCCGGGCGGGCCGGAGAAGCCCTCGGGGATCTCGATGCCGAACTTCTCCTGCCGGCCCGTGCGCAGGTCGAGGAGCGTCACGTCGCCGGACGCGGAGTAGACGAGGCGGCCGTCGTCGAGGGCCGCGACGACGTCGCCGAAGCCCGCGAAGCGGGTTCTGTCGGTGCGCAGGTCGCGCAGGTACATGCCCCCGTGCGGGACGTCCGGGTCGAGGTCGTCGGCGTCCGAGGTGAAGGCGACGTAGCGTCCGTTGCGGCTGATGACGGCGTTGTCCGAGGCGCCGTCGCCCGCTTTTCCGTCGGGTGTGACGCTGACCGGCTCGGTGTGCGGTGCGGCGTGCGGGACGCCGGGCGCGGCGTTCGCCGCGGTGCCCGTCAGAGCCGTCGTGGTCAGCGCGGCGGCGACGAGAGCCGTGGTGAGAGCGGTGCGCGCGGTGCGTGTCGTGCGGGCGGTGCGGATGGTGCGCGTACTGGCGTACAAAAGATTCCCCCTGGTTTCCCCGTAGCGCTCGTCCCCCGGCCCTGCGCCGAGGGCTCATCCGATGCAAACGCACCGCCCGGCAGGGGTCAATCCGTCATATCGCGTACAACCCGGACGTGCGTTCAAGCGTCCGGGAGCGCCTGCGAGGGCGCCTGCGGGCGCAGCGCCTCGTCCAGGAACTCGCTCACGTGGCCGAGGACCTGCCCCCGGTCCGTCCCGCGCAGACCGATCGCCACATGGATGGAGAAGCCGTCGAGGAGGGCCCGCAGCCGGGTGGCGAAGCGGTCGGGGTCGACCGGCCGGAACTCTTCGCGCGAGACGCCCTCCGCGACCAGTGCCACCAGGTCGCGGTGCCAGGCGCCCTCGATCGCGGCCTGGCGGTCGCGGGCGTCGTCGTCGGCGTTCTGCGAGCGGTTCCAGACTTCGAGCCACAGGGTCCAGTGCGGATCGCGGTGCCCCTCGGGCACGTACAGGTCGACGTACGCGTCGAGGCGTTCGCGCGCCGGAGCGGCCCGGGTGAGCAGCCGGCCCCGCTCGGCGCCGAGCAGGCCCTCGCTCCATTCGAGGGCGCGCAGCAGCAACTCGTCCTTGGACCGGAAGTAGTAGAGGAGATGACCGCTGCTCATCCCGACCTCACTGCCGAGCCCCGCCATGGTGAGCTTCTCCAGCCCACGTTCGGCGATCATCCCCATGGCCGCGGCGAGCACGTCCTCGCGCGGCGGCGCGGCGTTGCGCCGGCGGGTGGTCATCGTGCCTCCGCGTGGTCGGCCTTCGGCTGCTGCTGGGTGATGCAGTGGATGCCGCCGCCGCCCGCGAAGATCGCGCGTGCGTCCACCAGGGTCACCGTCCGCTCGGGGAACAGGCGCCGGAAGATGCCGGCCGCGGTCTCGTCGCGCGGGTCGTCGAAGCCGCAGAGGACGACTCCGCCGTTGCAGAGGTAGTGGTTGATGTACGAGTAGTCGGCCCAGTGGCCGTCGGCCTCCAGGACGGTCGGGGCGGGTACCTCGACGACCTCGATGCGCCGGCCGCGCGCGTCGGTCGCGGACCGCAGCAGCCCGATGATCTCCTTCGACACCTCGTGGTCGGGGTGGGCCGGGTCGGGCTGGGAGTGCGCGACGACCACTCCGGGGCGGGCGAAGGCGGCGACGATGTCGACGTGGCCGAGGGTGCCGAAGCTGTCCGGGGCTCCGTGGTTCCCCTCGCCGGGCGGGGCCGGGTAGTCGCCGGTCAGGCCGCGCGGCAGCCAGATCGCCTTGCGGGTGCCGAGCATGCCGTGGATCTCGGCCTCGACCTCCTCGCGGCTCCAGCCGGGGTTGCGCTCGGGTCCGAGCTGCACGGTCTCGGTGAGCAGGACCGTGCCCTCGCCGTCGACGTGGATCGCGCCGCCCTCGTTGACGAGCGCGGAGGCGTACGTACGGGCGCCGGCGAGGTCCGCCACGTACGCCCCTATCTTCGCGTCGTGCTCCCAGCGGGCCCAGGCCTGCGCGCCCCAGCCGTTGAACGTCCAGTCCACGGCGGCGAGTTCGGGCCGCTCGCCCCGGCCGCCGACGAGGAAGGTGGGGCCGATGTCCCGCATCCATGCGTCGTCGAGGTCCCGCTCGACGGTGTCGATGCCGGGGCCCAGCAGGGCTCGGGCCTCTGCGGACCGGCCGGGCCCGCACACGACCGTGACCGGCTCGAAGCGGCGGACCGCGCGGGCCACGGCCGCCCAGGCCGCGCACGCCTCGGCGAGGTCGGCGGGGTCGTCGAAGGTGGGGTTCGGGCCCGGCCACGCCATCCAGGTGCGTTCGTGCGGGGCCCACTCGGCGGGCATGCGGAAGCCGTCGGCGGCAGCGGTCGTCATCGGGTGATCCTCAGAGGAAGTACAGGCGGTTGAGTGACACGGACTCGGCCGGCTCCGAGCGCAGGGGGTCGCCGTCGAGGGTGACGAGGCCGGTGTCCCGGTCCACGTCGACGTCTCCCGTACGGGAGTTGAGGCGCAGGTCGGCCGGGCCGATGCCGCGGGTGCCGCGGACGGCCACCCGGCGTCGGCGGGTCGGCATGAGGTCGTTGCCCTGGTCGAGCGCCGCCTGCGCGACGAACGCCACCGAGAGGTCGGCGGGGGTGCCGCCGTGCGCCCCGAACTGCGGCCCGAGCACCAGGGGTTCGCAGGTGTCGGTGGCCGCGTTCGGGTCGCCCACGACCCCGTACGCCGGAAAGCCGGACTTCAGGACGAGTTGCGGCTTCGCGCCGAAGAACTCGGGTCGCCACAGGACGATGTCGGCGAGCTTGCCGGTCTCGATGGAGCCGACCTCGTGGGCGAGGCCGTGCGCGAGCGCCGGGTTGATCGTCAGTTTGGCGAGGTAGCGCAGGACGCGCGCGTTGTCGTCGTCCGGTCCGTCGCCCTCCAGCGGCCCGAACTGGGCCTTCATCTTCCCGGCCATCGCGAAGGTCCGGCGTACGGTCTCGCCCGCGCGGCCCATGCCCTGCGCGTCCGAGGAGGTGATGCCGATGGCGCCGAGGTCGTGCAGGACGTCCTCGGCGCCCATGGTCCCGGCGCGTATCCGGTCGCGGGCCATCGCCGCGTCGCCGGGCAGGTCGGGCTTGAGGTCGTGGACGGAGACGATCATCCCGTAGTGCTCGGCGACCGCGTCCCGGCCGAAGGGCAGCGTGGGGTTGGTGGAGGAGCCGATGACGTTCGCCACGCCCGCCATCTTCAGGACGTTCGGTACGTGGCCGCCGCCGCAGCCCTCGATGTGGAAGGCGTGGATGGTCCGGCCGTCGAGGACGCTCAGGGTGTCCTCGACGGACAGGCACTCGTTCAGGCCGTCGCTGTGCAGCGCCACCTGTACGTCGTGCTCCTCGGCCACGCGCAGCGCGGTGTCCAGGGCGCGGGTGTGGGCGCCCATGTCCTCGTGGACCTTGAAGCCGGAGGCGCCGCCCTCGGTGAGGGCCTCGACGAGCGGGGCCGGGTCCGAGGACGAACCCCGGGCGAGGAAGCCGATGTTGACCGGCCAGGCGTCGAACGCGTTGAAGGCGTGCCGCAGGGCCCAGGGCGAGTTGACGCCGACGCCCCACACGGGGCCGAACTCCTGGCCGACGATCGTCGTCACGCCGGAGGCGAGCGAGGCTTCCATGATGCGCGGCGACAGCAGGTGCACATGGGTGTCGACGGCTCCGGCGGTGGCGATCAGCCCCTCCCCGGAGACGATCGTCGTGCCGGTGCCCACGACGACATCCACCCCGTCGAGGGTGTCGGGGTTGCCGGCCCGCCCGATCGCCGCGATCCGCCCCTCCCGGATGCCGATCGACACCTTCCTGATCCCTTGCGCCACGTCCATCACGAGGACGTTGCTGATCACGACGTCGCAGGTGTCGCGGACGGCCGCGGCCTTGAGGTGCAGTCCGTCGCGGGCCGTCTTGCCGAACCCGGCGAGGAACTCGTCCCCGTACTTCTGGGCGTCGGACTCGACGCGCACGGTCAGCCCGGAGTCACCGAGGCGGACACGGTCGCCGGCGCGGGGTCCGTGGGTGGCGGCGTACTCGTACGGGTTCACGCGTTCCCTCCCTCGGGGGCGACCGCTCCCAGATATCCGCAGGCCGCCGCTCTGCGCAGGGCCTCCGCCTTGGCGCCCGGGGCGTCCAGCGGGCCGTCCACGAGGCCTGCGAAGCCGATCGCCACGCGGTCGCCGCCGATCGGCAGGAGGCCGACCTCGACGGTCTCGCCCGGGGCGAAGCGGGTGGACGCGCCGGCGGGGACGGCGAGGTGGGTGCCGTAGGCGGCGGCGCGGTCGAAGGCGAGGCGGGGGTTGGCCTCGAAGAAGTGGAAGTGGGAGGTCACCGAGACGGGGACGGTGGCGGTGTTGGTGACGGTGAGCGTGCGCGTGGGGCGGGGGTCGGTGTGCTCGGGGCCGGGCAGGAGGGCGCCCGGGCCGGCCTCACCCAGGCCGCCGCCGATCGGGTCGCCGACGATCGCGAGGCGGGAGCCGTCGTCGAAGACGGCCTCCACGTGGACCTCGGTGACGATGTCCGCGACGCCGGGGAGCACGTCGTCCGGGCCGAGCACCGCGCGGGCCGCGGCGATGGCCTCGGCGAGCCGCCGTCCGTCGCGGGCCGCCTCGCAGACGGCGTCCGCGATGACGGCTGTCGCCTCGGGGACGTTCAGCTTCAGGCCGCGGGCTCGGCGGGCGCGGGCGAGTTCGGCTGCGCCGAAGAGGAGGAGGCGGTCGCGTTCGGTGGGGGTGAGTCTCATATCGAGCGCCACTCTAACGCTGGGGCCGCTGCGGGGATAGATCTACCTGCGGTAAAGCTTGCCTCTCTTTGAGCGGCACTCTAATCGAAGGAGCTGCGTGCGCACGGTGGCTGGACGGGTGCGGGACCGGTGGGGGCTGGTCGCGCAGTTCCCCGCGCCCCTGAAAAACGGGGATGCACGCGCGGTGGGTGTGTGCGGGTCCGGTGGGGCGCGGGCCTACAGGACTGCGCAGTTCCCCGCGCCCCTCAAAGCCGCATGCGCGGAGGGCAGTTCGTCGGGTGC
>NZ_JBHWZP010000396.1:0-7890 GCF_042728395.1 Streptomyces sp. NPDC060205 | reverse complement strand
ACGGGCACCCGTTTCCACCCCACCCCCAGGGGACCCGCTCGCCCTCCCCGCAGGGCCCCGTCAGTCCCGCCAGAACGGCTCCCGCAGCTTGAACTTCTGCAGCTTCCCCGTCGCCGTACGCGGCAGCGACTCCACGAAGTCGACCCGCTTGGGCGTCTTGAAGCCCGCGAGCCGCGTCCGGCAGTGGGCGATCAGCTCATCGGCGGTGACACCCGATCCGTCCGTCACCACGAGCGCGGTCACCAGCTCGCCCCATGTCGCGTCCGGGATGCCGATCACCGCCACCTCGCGCACCGCGGGGTGCGAGGTGATGACGTCCTCCACCTCGATCGAGGAGACGTTCTCGCCGCCGGAGATGATGACGTCCTTCTTGCGGTCGGAGATCACCAAGTACCCCTCGTCGTCGAGGTATCCGCCGTCGCCGGTGTGGAACCAGCCGCCCTCCTGGGCCTTCGCCGTCTCCTCGGGCTGCTCCCAGTAGCCGTCGAGGTTGTGGTTGGACGCGGTCAGCACCTCCCCGTCCACATCGACGTCGACGCGTACGCCGAGGGCGGGCGCGCCCGCCCGCCCCAGCCTGCGGGCCCGCTCGGTGGGGTCCAGGCCGTCCCATTCCTCGCGAGCGCGGTTGACCGTGACGAGCGGCGAGGTCTCGGTGAGCCCGTAGATCTGGATGAACTCCCAGCCCAGTTCGACCTCCACGCGCTCGATCGTGCGCGTCGGCGGCGGCGCGCCCGCGCAGACGATACGGACCCGGTCGCGGCCGGGGATCTCGCCCTCCCAGCCGGCGGCGGCGTCGAGCACCGCGTTCAGGACGGCCGGTGCCGCGCACATCAGGGTGACGCCGTGCCGCTCGACACGGCGCAGGATCTCGGCCCCGTCGATCTGGCGGAGCACGATGTGCCGGCCGCCGACGCCCGTCACGCCGTACGGCATGCCCCAGCCGTTGGCGTGGAACATCGGCAGCGTGTGCAGATAGACGTCACGGTCGCTGAGGGTGGTGTGCAGTCCGAACACGGTCGCGTTCAGCCACAGATTGCGGTGGGTGAGCTGAACGCCCTTGGGGCGGGCGGTCGTTCCGGACGTGTAGTTGACGCTGGCCGTCGCGCCCTCGTCCGGCTGCGCCCACTGCCGCGGTTCGGTGTCGGCGAGGAAGAGATCGTCGTCGTCGCCCAGGACGAACTTGTGCTTGACGTCGAGTGAGTCGAGCACCTCGGCGCAGGAGGGGTCCGCGTGGACGACCGAGGCGCCGGAGTGCCGGACGATGTAGTCGATCTCCGACCGGGTGAGCCGGAAGTTCACCGGTACGAGGACCCGTCCCCAGCCGGAGACACCGAAGAACGAGGTCAGCAGGCGCGCCGAGTTCTGTGAGATCACCGCGACCCGGCCGCCCACCGGGACGTCCAGCCGGTCGAGCTTGGCCGCCTGCGCGCGGGCGAGCCTCGCCAGCTCCCGGTAGGTGAGCTCGCCGAGGCCGGGCCCTGGCTGTTCCGGTTCGTCGACGACGGCGACGCGGTCCGGATAGACATGGGCCGCGCGGTCGAGGAAGTCACGGACGGTCAGCGGGTAGTACACGACAACACCTCCGGTTCGGTGGTTCCTTCCTACCTCGCCGAACCGCCCGCGTACCCCCGTGGACCCGTCGCGTTCCCTGTCGACCCGTCGCGGATCCCTGTCGGCCCGTTGCGGACCGGCGCGCCCGAAGAGTACTGTCCGACACACCTAATCAACATGTTGAGTATCAGTGAGCAGAAGAGAGTGAGAGGTGGATGATGACGCACCCCTTCCGCAAGGCGGTCGAGGACGGCGACCACGCGGCCGTCGTCGACCTGCTCGCCGAGGACGTCGTGTTCACCAGCCCGGTGGTCTTCAAGCCGTACGCCGGGAAGGCGATCACCTCAGCGATCCTGGGCGCCGTCATCGAGGTGTTCGAGGACTTCCACTACGTCCGGGAGGTCGCGGACCCGGGCGGCCGTGACCTCGTCCTCGTCTTCGAGGCGCGCGTGGGGGACCGCGCCCTCCAGGGCTGCGACATCCTGCACTTCGGTGCGGACGGCCGCATCGACGACCTCACCGTCATGGTCCGCCCCCTGTCGGCGGCCCAGGCGCTCCAGGCGGCGATGGCGGCCCGCTTCGACGCCATCGCCAAGGAGGCGTCGGCCGCCTCCTGACCGGCATCGGCGGTTAGCCTGATCTCCTTGCCCGAGATCAGGAGACACCGCGCATGACCAGCCCCGGCCCGGAAACGGTGGACGAACCGGCGGAAACCGCCGCGCCCGCCCGGCGCACACGGCTGTGGCGGGGGCAGGGGCCGGCCGTGGCGGTGGTCGCGGTCGGCGGCGCGGCCGGCGCGTCGGCGCGCTACGGGGCCGCGCTGCTGTGGCCCGCGCGGGCGGGCGGCTTCCCCTGGACCACGTTCTGGGTCAATGTCGTCGGCTGCTTCGTGATCGGCGCTTTCATGGTCCTGATCACCGAGGTGTGGGCGCCCCACCCGCTGGTACGCCCCTTCTTCGGCACCGGCGTGCTGGGCGGCTTCACGACCTTCTCGACCTACGCCGTGGACATCCGGCGCCTGATCGACGAGGGCCACCCCCGGACCGCCCTCGCCTACCTCGCGGCCACGCTCCTCGCCGCCCTCGTAGCCGTGTGGGCGGCCGTGGCGCTGACGCGCCGGGTGTCGGCCCGGTGGAGCGCGGGGCAGGTCCCCTCGTGAACTGGGTCCTGGTGATCGTCGGCGGCATGGTCGGCGCGCCCCTGCGCTACCTCACCGACCGCGCGGTGCAGTCCCGGCACGACTCGGGCTTTCCCTGGGGCACCTTCACCGTGAACGTCGTCGGCTGCCTGGTCCTGGGCACCCTGACCGGCGCGGCGACGGCCGGAGCGGCCTCCTCCCAGGTGCAACTGCTGCTCGGTACGGGCCTGTGCGGCGCGCTCACCACGTACTCGACGTTCTCGTACGAAACGCTGCGGCTGGCCGAGACCGGCGCCCGTTCCCAAGCCGTTCTCAACGCGGTCGCGAGCGTGACCGCGGGGCTCGGGGCGGCTTTCGTGGGGGTCACGGTGGCCCAGGCCATCTGGACGTAGTCATACGGCGAGGTCGAGCGGGCTGCGGCGGGCCGGGCGGCCGACCTTGACAGTCACCCGCCGTGCCCCGCAGGATCACCCCCGTGAACCTGTCAGACAGCCAGACAGCTGGCGGCTCCGTGCCGCGGCGCATCAGCGCCATGGAAGCCGTTCTCGCGCATCTTCGCGGCGCCATCGAGGGCGGTGAGTACGCCGTGGGGGACAAGCTGCCCTCCGAGGCGGAGCTGTGCCGGCGGCTGGAGGTCAGCAGGCCCGTGCTGCGGGAGGCCCTGCGCGCCCTGCAGACCATGGGTCTGACCGTGTCACGCACCGGCAAGGGCACGTTCGTCGTGTCGAGCGGCCCCGTCGAGGACCCCACCTTCGGCGACTACACGGCCAGCGACCTGATGGAGGTCCGCCGGCACGTCGAGATCCCGGTGGCCGGATACGCGGCAGTGCGCCGGACCCCCGAGGACCTCGACCACCTGGCCCATCTGCTCGAACGGATGGAGCGCGAGCGGGACACCACCGCGTGGGTCGCCATGGACACGCTCTTCCACCTCGCCGTGGCGCAGGCCGCCCAGAACCCGGTCTTCCGCCGCGTCATCGAGGAGATCCGGGACGCGCTGGCCCGGCAGTCCGCGTTCCTGAACGAACTCGGCGGCCGGCGCGAGCAGTCCAACCGTGAACACCGCGCCATCGTCGAGGCCCTCGTCGACGGCGACGCGGCCGACGCGGCCGACGCCATGGCCCACCACCTCGACCGCGTCGAGACGACCCTCACCGCGATCGTGCGCCCCGAGCGCACCGAACCCGCGGGCACCCCCACAGAAGGCGGAACCAACGCGTGAGCGAGCAGTCCCTCGAAGAACAGACACAGCCCGCGGAGCGGAAAAGGAGGACGAGCGGTCATGTCGACGCCGGTGACGCGGGATACAGCAAGTCCCTGAAGTCCCGCCACGTCAACATGATCGCCATCGGCGGGGCCATCGGCACCGGCCTCTTCCTCGGCGCGGGCGGTCGGCTCGCCGACGCGGGCCCGTCCCTCTTCATCGCGTACGCCGTGTGCGGGATCTTCGCCTTCCTGGTCGTCCGCGCCCTCGGCGAACTCGTCCTGTACCGGCCGTCCTCCGGCGCCTTCGTGTCGTACGCCCGGGAGTTCCTGGGCGAGAAGGGCGCCTACACCGCGGGCTGGATGTACTTCCTGAACTGGGCGACCACCGGAGTCGCCGACATCACCGCGGTCGCCACCTACACCCACTACTGGGGCATGTTCTCCGACATCCCGCAGTGGGTGATCGCCCTCATCGCGCTGGCGGTCGTGCTCACCGTGAACCTGATCTCGGTGAAGATCTTCGGCGAGCTGGAGTTCTGGTTCGCCATCGTCAAGGTCGGCGCGCTCGTCGCCTTCATGCTGATCGGGATCTTCGTCCTGGTCACCCAGCACCCCGTCGACGGAGCGACCCCCGGCCCCTCCCTCATCAGCGACAACGGTGGCCTCTTCCCGAGCGGTCTGCTGCCGATGCTGCTCATCATCCAGGGAGTCGTCTTCGCGTACGCCTCCGTCGAACTGGTCGGCGTCGCGGCGGGCGAGACGGAGAACCCCGAGAAGATCCTCCCGAAGGCCATCAACTCGATCATGTGGCGCGTCGGGCTCTTCTACGTCGGCTCGGTGCTCCTGCTGTCCATGCTGCTGCCCTGGAACAAGTACACCGCCGGGGAGAGCCCGTTCGTGACCGTGCTCTCCAACATCGGCATCCCGGCCGCGGGCGGTGTGATGAACCTGGTCGTGATGACCGCCGCCATGTCCAGCCTCAACTCCGGGCTCTACTCGACCGGCCGCATCCTGCGCTCCATGTCGATGGCCGGCTCCGCGCCCAGGTTCACCTCCGTGATGAGCCGCAGCCAGGTCCCGTACGGCGGGATCCTGCTGACCAGCGGTATCTGCGTGCTCGGCGTCGGGCTCAACTTCGTCGTCCCCGCCGACGCCTTCGAGATCGTGCTCAACTTCGCCGCGCTCGGCATCCTCGCCACCTGGGGCATGATCATGATCTGTCATCTGCAGTTCTGGCGGAAGGCGCAGGAGGGCGAGGTGGACCGCCCCGGCTACCGGCTCCCCGGCTCGCCCTGGACCGAACTCGTCACCCTCTTCTTCCTCGCCTCCGTCCTGGTCCTCATGTACGCGGACGGGGGAGCGGGCCGCACCACCGTCCTGTGCCTCCCGCTGATCGTGGCGGCGCTGGTGGCGGGCTGGTACGGCGTACGCGCCCGCGTCGCCGCCCTGCGCAACGGCCAGGTGGACGCATGAGCGCCGACGCCCTCACCGGCTGCGGGAGTTCGCTCGGCGCGGCACCCTCCGTCAGGGAACCGCTGCACGCACCCCTCGCCCATCTCGTCCGTGGCGGTGTCATCGAGGGCATCCACTACGGCTCGGTGGTCGTGCTCGCCGCCGACGGGAGCGTGGACCTGCAGATCGGCGACATCGAGGCGGCCTTCTACCCGCGTTCGGCGCTCAAGCCCGTCCAGGCGGTCGCGATGGTACGGGCCGGGCTGCCGCTCGACGGCGACCTGCTCTCGCTGGCCGCGGCCAGCCACTCCGGCGAGGAACGCCACCTCGCCGGCAGCCGGCGGATCCTCGAACTCGCCGGACTCACCGAGGACGACCTGCGCAACGTCCCCGACCTGCCCTTCGACCCGGTCGTCCGGGAGAACTGGATCCGCGCCGAGCGGCTTCCGTCGCGGCTCGCCCAGAACTGCTCGGGCAAGCACGCCGCGATGCTCTACACGGCACGGCTCAACGGCTGGTCGCTCGACGACTACCTCGACCCGGCGCACCCCCTCCAACAGGCCATCGAGGAGATCGTCGAGGACCTGACCGGGCAGTCCGTCGCCCAGGTCACCGTCGACGGCTGCGGCGCCCCGCTGTTCGCCGTCTCGCTGCACGGACTCGCCCGCGCCGCCGCCCGGATCACGACGGCCCCGCCCGGCACGCCCGAGGCACGGGTGGCGGACGCGATGCGCGAGCACGCCGAGATGGCGTCCGGCTCCGGCCGCGACGTCGCCGCGCTGATGCGCGCCGTACCGGGGCTGCTCGCCAAGGACGGTTTCGAGGGCGTGCAGGTCGCGGCGCTGCCGGACGGCCGGGCCGTCGCCGTGAAGATCGCCGACGGCGCCGACCGCGCACGCGTACCCGTCACCGCGGCGGCCCTCGCCCGGGCCGGCGTGGACCCGGCCGCGCTCGCCGAGTTCGCCGGGGCGCCGCTCCTCGGGGGCGGCGCGGTGGTGGGCCACATCCGGCCGACCCGCGCGCTCGACCCGCTGCCGGAGCCGCCGGTGGCAGCGCTGTCGGACCGGCCCGCCTGACCGGCTCGCCCCTCTCTGCCTTCTCCCTGCCTTCAACTCCCGGAAAGAAGACACGCACCGCCATGAACGTCCGCAGTGAGCACGACCTGCTCGGCGACCGAGACGTACCCGCCGAGGCGTACTGGGGGGTCCACTCCCTGCGTGCCAGGGAGAACTTCCCCATCACGGGCATGCCGATCTCCGCGTACCCGCACCTGATCGAGGCGCTCGCCGCGGTCAAGGAGGCCGCCGCCCTCGCCAACGAGGAACTCGGCCTGCTGGAGCCCGTGCAGGCGGCGGCTATCGTCGGGGCCTGCCGTGAGATACGGCAGGGGAAGCTGCACGACCAGTTCGTCGTCGACGTCATCCAGGGCGGCGCCGGCACCTCCACGAACATGAACGCCAACGAGGTCGTCGCCAACCGCGCGCTCGAACTGCTCGGGCACGCCAAGGGCGAGTACACCTACCTGCACCCGAACGAGCACGTCAACCTCGGGCAGTCGACCAACGACGTCTATCCGACGGCCGTCAAGATCGCCACGGTGTTCGCGGTGCGGGGGCTCCTGGACGCGATGTCCGTCCTTCAGGACGCCTTCGCGGGCAAGGCCGTCGAGTTCCGCGATGTGCTGAAGATGGGGCGTACGCAGCTGCAGGACGCCGTGCCGATGACACTCGGGCAGGAGTTCTCGGCGTACGCGGTGATGCTGGACGAGGACCGCAGCCGGCTCGCGGAGGCCGTCGAACTGGTCCACGAGATCAATCTCGGCGCGACGGCGATCGGAACCGGGCTCAACGCGCCCGCCGGTTACGCGGAGGCCGCGCGCCGGCACCTCGCGGACATCACCGGGCTGCCGCTGGTGACGGCGGCGAATCTGGTCGAGGCGACCCAGGACTGCGGGGCGTTCGTCCAGATGTCCGGGGTGCTGAAGCGGATCGCGGTGAAGCTGTCCAAGGTCTGCAACGACCTGCGGCTGCTGTCGTCGGGGCCGCGGGCCGGGCTCAACGAGATCAATCTGCCGCCCGTGCAGGCCGGTTCGAGCATCATGCCCGGCAAGGTGAATCCGGTGATCCCCGAGGTGGTCAACCAGGTCGCCTTCGAGGTGATCGGCAACGACGTCACCATCACGATGGCGGCCGAGGCGGGGCAGCTGCAGCTGAACGCGTTCGAGCCGATCATTCTGCACTCGCTGTCCGAGAGCATCACGCATCTGCGGGCCGCCTGTCTGACGCTCGCCGAACGGTGCGTCGTGGGGATCACCGCGAACACGGAGGCGCTGCGGGCGGCGGTCGAGAACTCGATCGGGCTGGTGACCGCGCTCAATCCGTACATCGGGTACTCGGCGGCGACCGAGATCGCGCGGGAGGCTCTCGCCACGGGGCGGGGGGTGGCGGAGATCAGCCTCCGCCCCACCCCGCAAACGCAAGCGCCCCCCACGCACCCGCCAGAGCCAACCTACCCTTGCTGCCTTCCGGCCCTGGGGGAGTTCA
>NZ_JBHWZP010000395.1:0-7910 GCF_042728395.1 Streptomyces sp. NPDC060205 | reverse complement strand
CCCCTAGGTACCTGCGGGCGCGGCGGGGATGGAAGGCAGGGGCGCAGCCCCGCCTTCCAGGGGCGCGGGGAACTGCGCGGCCAGCCACAGCGGACCCGCAGCCGATTCCCGCCCTCAGCAACTGCAATCGCACCCACACCCGTCACAACAGCAATCGCACCCGTCACAGCAGTCGCAGCAGCCATCGCATCCGTCAGAGCAGTCGCACCGCTGACAGAACCCCGGCTTCTGCTCCCGCGACCACGGATCGTGGTACTCCCCGCAGCACATCTGGCACGTACAGGCCAGGCCCACCCACACCGCGCACCCCGCCAGCAGCCCCCGCCGGTCCCGCCGCGGCGGCTCGGGCGGCGGAGGCGGACCACCCGGGCCCGACGGCGCGTACGGGTTGCCGTACGAAGTGGCGTGCGAGCAGGACGCCGTCCCGAACGCCCGGTCCACCGAGTTCCGCAGCTCGTGCACGAGCAGCACGTGCGCGAGCTTCGCGTCCGTGAACTCCACGTCCCGCAGCGCGAGCCGCATCCCGTGCAGCGCGTCGTCGGCGAGCCGCCGGGCCTCCGCCAGGGACGCCCCCGTGGCGGTGAGCGGATTCCAGGCACCGGCCGCGGCATCGGCCGCCCGGTCCTCGACCGCGTCCAGCAGATGGGCGAGCCGCCCGAAGAGCCGCCCGGCCTCGGCGAGCGGCGCCGCGTTGCCGGGCCGGCCCGCCAGGACCGCGGTGTGCGCGAAGGCCGCCGCGGTCGCGGATTCGGTCGGCTCGGTGACGGTCAGCAGCGGTGTACCGGGCCCGGCGAGCGTCTCGATGCCCACCTGCCGGTCCACCGCGTCGACCAGCACCGCGGTGTCGAATCCGACGGCCGAGCCGGTCCTGGCGCCCGCCCGGCTCCAGTTCGTGGCAACGCGGCGCGCCGCGAGCGCCACGGGGCGGCGCGCCAGCAGCCCGTCCCCGTCGGCCATGTGATCGCGCATCTTCGCGGAGGCGAGCACGAGCGAAACGGCCGCGGCGAGCCGTGCGCCCTCACCCTGCGCTACCGACGCGCTTCGCATTCCGCGCAGCGGACAAGGCCCCGCAGTTCGCCTCCACTCCGTTCCCGGTGTGGCCTGAGCCTCCGTCAGAACCGATATCAGCAAGCCGTCGTAGTTCGTGACGACGCGCGCGAACTGCCCGTGATCTCCGCGCAGCGCGAGGCAAAGCCCGCACAAATGCGCCATCCATTGGGTTTTGAGGTTCTCTCCCAGCCGGTGACGGCAGGGCCTGACGATTCCGAACACGACGATCCCCCGTGGTGTGTACGACGTTGAGCTGCGGCATCCTGGTGGCGGCTCGTTCACCCGTACGCTCCAGCCGTCACCCGTCCGCCGTGAAGAATCATATTTCACTCTCAGTCAGCAGCGGTGTAGCGCAGGACCCTTGGGGTACGCGGCCTCTCGACGAATTCGCTGTGCACCAGTACCGTCACGAAACCCCAGCGCGGCGTCTATCCCCTTGGCGCGACATCCGCATCATGCACGACCATGGGGATGCGGAAAGAGAGAAGACCGCTGTGAGAGGAGGCGTCCATGGGATCGGTGCGCAAGGCGAGTGCCTGGCTTGGCCTCGTCGACGACAACGATGACGAGCGTTACTACGACGACGACTACGCCGAGGGATCCGAGACCGGGAGCCGGGAGGTCTGGGTCACGGATCCTCGGGTCAAGGTGGCATCGGAAGCCGCCGAGGAGAAGGGCCGACGGATCGGCACGGTCACCCCGGACAGCTTCCGGGACGCCCGTGGCATCGGTGAGCTCTTCCGCGACGGCGTGCCCGTCATCATGAACCTCACGGCCATGGAGCCGGCCGACGCCAAGCGCGTCGTCGACTTCGCGGCCGGCCTGATCTTCGGCCTGCGCGGCTCGATCGAGCGCGTGTCGAACCGGGTTTTCCTGCTGACCCCCGCCGACACCGAGATCGTCAGCGGGGAGCCCGCCGCCCGCCGTGTGGACGGCTTCTTCAACCAGAGCTAGGCAGGGCCGCTCACCGGACCCGCCTCCGGGCGCCGCGGTGGGACACCCCCGCGCGGGGTCCTACCGGAACGCGTCCAGACCGGTGAGCGCCTTGCCCAGTACCAGTTGATGCATCTCGACGGTGCCTTCGTAGGTCAGCACCGATTCGAGGTTCGTCGCGTGGCGCATCACGGGGTATTCGAGCGAGATCCCGTTGGCACCGAGGATCGTCCGCGCGGTGCGGCAGATGTCGATCGCCTCCCGTACGTTGTTGAGCTTGCCGAAACTGACCTGTTCGGGACGGAGCCGTCCCGCGTCCATCCGCCGGCCCAGGTGGTGGGCCAGCAGAATCCCCTTGTGCAGTTCGACCGCCATGTCGGCGAGTTTGGCCTGGGTGAGCTGGAATCCGCCGATGGGCCGCCCGAACTGCTCACGCGTCTTCGCGTACTCCACCGCCGCCTCGAAACTCGCCCGCGCGGCGCCCATCGAGCCCCACACGATCCCGTAGCGGGCGTGGGACAGACAGCTGAGCGGGCCCTTGAGCCCGGTGACCTCCGGCAGTACGGCGTCGGCGGGCAGCCGCACCTCGTCGAGGACCAGCTCGCTGGTGACCGACGCGCGCAGCGACCACTTGTGCTTGATCTCCGGCGCGGAGAACCCGGGGCGGTCGGTCGGCACGACGAACCCGCGGATCCCGTCGTCGGTCTGCGCCCACACGACGGCGACGCCCGCCACGGACCCGTTGGTGATCCACATCTTGCGTCCGGTGAGGACCCAGTCGCCGCCGTCCCGCTTGGCGTACGTCCGCATGCCCGCGGGGTCGGACCCGTGGTCGGGTTCGGTCAGCCCGAAGCAGCCGATGACCTCGCCGGCGGCCATCCGCGGCAGCCAGGTCTCCTTCTGCTCCTCGCTGCCGAACCGGTGGATCGCGTACATCGCGAGCGAGCCCTGCACGGAGACGAGCGAGCGGATACCGGAGTCGGCGGCCTCCAGCTCCAGACAGGCGAGGCCGTACTGCACGGCGGAGGCCCCGGCGCACCCGTATCCGTCGAGCGACATCCCGAGGGCACCGATGCCGCCCAGCTCACGCGCCAGCTCGCGGATCCCGGGCAGCTCGCCCCGCTCGTACCACTCGGCGACGTACGGCAGCACCCGGTCCGCGGCCCAGGCCCGCACGGTGTCCCGGACCGCCAGATCCTCCACGCTCAGCAGATCGTCGACCCCGAGCGGATCGGCGGGATCGAACGGCGGCAGCTTCGAGGAAGCGGACATGGGAGCCTCCGACACGTAAAACTAGCAGTGGTAACTACGGACGATCCTCGACGTTACGACGCGGCGCGACGCACGTCCAGGATCGCCGGAAGGCTCTCGACCCGGTACGGCCCGCGGGCGCCGACGGCGGGAATGCCCCACGGGAAACCCGCACGGTGCAAGCCCCCCTCCACGGGCGGTGCGGGCGGGAAAGGCACGGGCGCGCGCCACGACGCACGGTCAGCGAACGGACTCGACCCGCGCGGGCGCACCGGCCCCCTGCCGAGGCCCCGGCACCTCCGCCGGACCCGCCGGCTCCCCACACTCCATCGCCCGAGGCAACCGCAGCGCCATCACCGCCCCCAGCAACAACAGCCCCGCGCTGACCAGCAACGTCACATGCAGCCCGTGCACGAACGCATGCCGCGCGGCGGACCGCAGCACCTCACCCGGCCCCCCACCGAGCCGCGCAGCGACCTCGTACGCCTCCCCCAGCGAATGCCCCGCCGCGGCGGCGTCCTGGGGAGGCACCCCCGAAACGGACGCGAGCCCGGGCGCGTACGCCGCGTTCATCACGCTCCCGAGGAGCGCGATCCCGATCCCGGCCCCCAGCTGGTACGACGTCTCGCCGATCGCCGCCGCCCCGCCGGCCTGTTCCGGCGGAGCCTCGCTCAGCATCGACTCGTACGCGCCGAAGAGCGTGACCTCCAGGCCGAAGCCGAGCATCACGAACCCGGTCAGGAGCAGCGGGGCGTTGTCCTCGCCGCCCATCGCCGTCAGGGTGACGACCGCGGCGGCGGTGAGGCAGAAACCGAAGCACACCATGGTCCGCGGCCCGAAGCGCTGCAGCAGCTTCGCCCCGGCGAGCCCCGCGGCCATCGCGGCGACGGTGAGCGGCAGCAGCCGCAGCCCGGTCTCCAGCGGGGAGAGTTCCAGCACGAGCTGGAGATACTGCGCGGCGATCAGTTCGAGCCCGACCAGCGCGAGCATCGCCAGCACGATGCAGCCGACGGACGTGCTGAAGGCAGGCCGGGAGAACATCGTCAGGTCGATCAGCGGATGCCGGCGCCGACGCTGGCGCCGTACGAAGGCGACGAGAAGGCCGGCCCCCGCCAGCAGCGGCACGGCCGTGAACAAGCTCAGCGGGTCCTCTCCGCCGCCGAGCCGCTTCACGCCGAGGACGACTCCGAAGAGTCCGGCCGCGGCCATCAGCGCGCCGACGACGTCCCACGGCCCGTCGCGCTCGCCCTTGGACTCGGGCAGCAGGAGCCGCCCGACGGGCAGGCTGACGAGCATCAGCGGGATGTTGATGAGGAAGACCGAACCCCACCAGAAGTGCTCCAGGAGGAATCCGCCGAGGAGCGGTCCGACGGCCGCGCCCACCGCGGCGACGGCGCTCCAGACGCCGATCGCGAGGGCCCGTTCGCGCCGGGCGGGGAAGACCTGCCGCAGGATGGACAGCGTCGCGGGCATGATCATCGCGCCGCCGACGCCGAGCAGGGCGCGCGCCGCGATCAGCACCTGCGCGCTGTCGGCGAGGGCCGCGACGGCGGAGGCGACGCCGAAGAGCGCGTAGCCGAGGAGGAGGACGCGCCGGCGGCCGATCCGGTCGCCCAGGGTGCCGAAGAGGATGAGGAGCGAGGCGCAGACGAGCGGGTAGATGTCGACGATCCACAGCAGCTCTATCGCGCCGGGCGTGAGGTCCTCGGTGACGGCGGGCACGGCGACGTGGAGCACCGTGGCGTCGACGGCGACCAGGAGCAGGCTGACGCACAGCACCACGAGGACGACCCAGCGGTTTGCACCGGCCCCGGTCTCCCGACGGCGACGCGCGGCGGCCGTGGTCGTCCCGGACATGTACGTACCTCCCAGATGTTCCCTCGCGTTCGGCGATCCGCTGGGTGGGGACTCCCTGCGGCTGCGGCTCGGGAGGAGCGGTGTCCCGGCCCACGCAACAAAGGCGAGTGAGACGTCAGAGTACGCGAGTTCCTCCCGGCGTCGGGTGGCGGACCTCTCACGTTCTTCTGGGACACGTGTGGCGTGCGCCACGCCGCTGCGCGCCCGCCCCGTGTCCGGGCACGCCCCCGCCGGGGTCCGCGATTGCGGGCCCCCTCGATAATCGAGCCCGTGACCGATCTTGAGACGCCTGCCGCGCCGCCCCGTCCGGGGCCGTCCTGGCGCAGTGCCGCGCCCGCGCTCCTCGGGTACGCGGCGGTGCGCGCGCTGGGCATGGTGGTGCTCGCGGTGTGGAGCGCCGCACGGGACCAGAGCGCGCTGCGGCTGCTCTCGGCCCGCTGGGACTCCCTCTGGTACTCCAGGGTCGCCGAGCTGGGTTACGGCTACGAGGTGCGCCTGCCCAACGGCGACGTCCACTCCAACCTCGCCTTCTTCCCGCTGCTCCCCTGGCTGGAGCGGGCCGTGTCGGCGGTGTCCCCTCTCTCCGCCGCGCACGCGGGCCTGCTGGTGAGCTGGCTCGCGTCGTTCGCGGCGGCCTGGGGGATCTTCGCGGTCGCGGACCATGTGTACGGCCGCCGGGCCGGGGTCTGCGCCGTGCTGCTGTGGGCGGTCCTGCCGGTCGGCGTCGTGCAGTCGATGGCGTACAGCGAGTCGCTGTTCACGGCGCTCGCGGCCTGGTCGCTGTACGCGGTCCTGACCGGCCGCTGGCTGACGGCGGGCCTGCTCGCCTCGCTGGCCGGGCTGACCCGGCCGGTGGGCGCGGCGGTCGTTGCGGCCGTGTGGGTGACGGCGATCGCCTCTTTCGTACGGGAGCGGAGCGTGCCCGGCGGGGAGGGCGCGTCCCGGTGGCGGCGCGCCCTGGCGATGCTGATCGCGCCCCTCGGCGCCGCGGGCTACGTCCTGTGGGTCGGCCATCGCACGGGCGGCGGCCCGCTCGGCTATCTCGACGTCCAGGCGGGCTGGCGCAACGGCTTCGACGGCGGTTACGCGTTCGCCCGGTTCGTCGCCGACAAGTTCACCTCGTTCCCGTCGGCCCTGGCCGGGCTGGCCCTGATCGCCGGGGTCGGCCTGCTCGTACGGCTGTACGTGATCTGCGTACGGCAGCGGCAGCCGTTGCCGCTCCTGGTGTACGCGGGGGTCGTCACCGCCCTCGCGCTGTGCGCGTCGAGCTATTTCGGCTCGAAACCACGCCTTCTGCTGCCCGCCTTCCCCCTGCTGCTGCCCCTCGCCCTGGCCCTCGCCCGCCTGCGAACGTCCAGGTCGGTGTGGGTGCTGGGCGGTGTGGCGGTGGCGTCGGCGGTGTACGGCGCCTGGTGGCTGAACGGGTCAGGTCCGCCGTGATCACACACGGTTGCCGGTGAGCGCGGGGAGAAGCGCGCGCAAGCATTCGGTGAACGAATTCGAAAGCGCCATAAAACTCCGCTCCGGAATGATCAATCGAATTGAAGGAAGAGCGGACGGGGGATTCCATAATCCACGGCGATAAACCCCCTTCTGAGAGCAATCCCACATCACATCGTCATCACAAAGACGGTGCTTCGGCCTGGAACACAGCTCACTCGCTGTAACGTCGATTGGGTGCGTACCGAACGAAAGCTGACTCGCCTGGACCGGGTCTTCGCCCGGCTGGACCGTGAGCCGGAACGGCCGGCCCACATCGACGTGCCCAGGATGAGCCGGCACCGGGTGGTCCTCTTCGCGTCCACGCTCGCCTTCTACGCGGCCATCGTGTGGGCCGTCGTGATCACCTCATGGCTGGTCAGGCTCGACTGGCAGGTCATGTTCTTCCGGCCGTACCAGCAGTGGCCGGAGATCCACGCGTTCCTCGACTACTACGTGGTCCTGGGCCAGCGCGGCCCCACCGCCGTGATGATCGCGGCCTGGCTGGGCTGGCGCTCCTGGCGGCAGCACACACTGCGCCCGCTGCTCACACTGGGCGCCTCGCTGCTGCTCCTGAACCTCACGGTCGGCGCGGCGAAGATCAGCATGGGCCGTCTCGGTCCGCACTACGCGACCAGCGTCGGCTCGAACGAGATGTGGCTGGGCGGCGACATATTTCCCTCGGGGCACACCGCGAACGCCGTCGTGACCTGGGGCATCCTCGCCTACCTGGCCTCGACGCCGAACGCTCGCCGCTGGCTGTCCGCCTTCTCCGCCGTGGTCTCCCTCGGCGTCGGCCTGACCACCGTGTACCTCGGTACGCACTGGCTGAGCGATGTGGTGCTCGGCTGGGCCGCGGGGCTGCTGATCCTGCTGGCGCTGCCGTGGTTCGAGCCGCTGATCGCGCGTGCCGAGTCCGGCATCTTCGACCTGCGTGACGCCTGGCGCGACCGCCGGCGTGGCGCCGCTCCGGCCGAGGTTCCCGTGCCGGCGGCCCTCACCCCGATCGGCAGCCCGGCGGGTGCCGGTGAGCAGGAGCCGGTGGTGCGTGAGCCGGTGGCCGCGTCCCGGCCGGCCCGGCCGCCGGGGCACATGGCGCCCGGGCCGCATCTGAGCCGTTCGGAGCGCACGCCGGTGACACCGCTCGGCAGCCGCCGCCCACCGCAGTCGGACCGGGTGACACGTGGCACGGCATCTGCGCGGCCCGTCGCCGGGGGCTGAACACCCCCTGCCCGTGCGCTTGAGTCTGCGGGTGAGTGGGGGCTGGCCGCGCAGTTCCCCGCGCCCCTCAAAAGCGGGGCTGCGCCCCAGCTTTTGCCCCGTCAGGGGCGCTTTAGGGG
>NZ_JBHWZP010000394.1:0-7929 GCF_042728395.1 Streptomyces sp. NPDC060205 | reverse complement strand
GGACGGAAAAGCCGTCCGCGGCCTGAGCGGGAAACCCGCACTCCGGTAGCACTCGTCGATGAGGCGCATCGTGGCGAGCGCGTCATCGGCGTCCAGCGGCAGCGGCGCGCCCCGGCGCAGATGCGCCGCGAACGCTTCGAGCTGATAGGTGTACGAGGACCGGCGGCCGAGCATCTCGACGCGCTCGCCCGAGGCCGTACGGACCCGGACCCGGTCGTCCAGATGCGGCTGGACGAAGTTCACCGCGGTGGCCTCACCGTGTGAGCCCACGATCCGGCAGCTCATCTCCCACCCGTCGTGCGCCATGTGGCAGCGGGCACTGCCGGTGGCGCCGCCCGGGAACTCCAGATCGGCGTCCAGCCACTCGTCGACCCCGGCCGCGCCCGCTCGTTCGCCGCCGCGCGCCGCGACGAGCCGCGGCACCCCGCCCGCCCAGGGGGCGAGCATCCGCTGGGCGTGCAGGCTGTAGCAGCCCAGGTCCATCAGGGCGCCGCCCGCGAGCGGCAGCGACCAGCGCGGGTCCGTGTCCGGCGGGGCCGGCATGACCATCGTGGTCTCCACGTGCCGCAGTTCGCCCAGCTCCCCGCTCTCCAGCAGTTCGTGCAGACGCCGGGTGACGGGGTGGAACAGATAGTGGAAGCCCTCCATGAAGACCGTGCCGGCCTTCGCGACGGCGTCCCGGACCTCGACGGCCTCCTCGGTGTTGCTCGCGGAGGGCTTCTCGGTGAGCACATGCTTGCCCGCGGCGAGCGCGGCGAGGTTCCAGGGCGCGTGCAGGCCGTTGGCGAGAGGGTTGTAGACGACCTCGACCGCCGGGTCGGCGACGACGTCGGCGTACGAGTCCAGGACGCGTTCGACGTCGTGCTCGGCGGCGAAGGCCTCGGCGCGGGACCGGTCGCGGGCGGCCACCGCCACGAGGCGGTGGCCGGTCACCCGGGCAGGTCCCGCGATCGACAGCTCGGCGATACGGGCCGCGCCCAGCACGCCGATCCGCAGGGGTTCCTCCGTCATGCCGTGCGCACCTCTTCCAGTCGTACGGGCCGGTGCTCGCGCAGCGACAGCGTGCAGGCCTCCGCGATCCAGCTCGCTTCGAGGGCGTCGGCCACCGTGCAGGGCGAGGGCCGGGAGCCCGCCACGACCTCGGTGAACGCGGTGAGTTCGGCGCGGTAGGCGGCGGCGAAGCGGTCCATGAAGAAGTGGTGCGGGGGCCCGGCGGGGAAGGTGGCCCCGGGCTCGACGGACCGCAGCGGCAGCTTGTCCTCCAGGCCGACCGCGATGCTGTCCAGCATGCCGTGCACCTCCAGACGGACGTCGTAACCGCGCGCGTTGTGCCGGGTGTTGGAGATGACGCCGATCGTGCCGTCGTCGAAGGTGAGCAGCGCGGAGGCCGTGTCGACGTCGCCGGCCGCCGCGATGAAGTCGGCGCCCCGGTTGCCGCCGGTCGCGTACACCTCGACGACCTCGCGGCCGGTGACCCAGCGCACGATGTCGAAGTCGTGCACGCTGCAGTCGCGGAAGATGCCACCGGAGACGGCGACGTACGCGGCGGGCGGCGGCGCGGGGTCCAGGGTGGTGGACCGCACGGTGTGCAGCGGGCCGAGTTCACCGCTCACCACGGCCTGGCGCGCGGCGACGCAGCCCGCGTCGAAGCGCCGGTTGTAGCCGATGTGCACCTCGACCCCGCCGGCCTCCACCGCGCGCAGCACTTCGAGGCTCTCCTCGACGCCGCGCGCCACGGGCTTCTCGCAGAAGACCGGGATGCCCGCCTTGACGGCGGCGAGGAGGAGTTCGGGGTGGGCGTCGGTCGCGGCGGCGATCACGACTCCGTCGACCCCGGCGGCGAACACCGCGTCGGGCGACTCCACCGCCGTCGCCCCGAACCGCTCCGCCGCCGAGGAGGCCGCCGCGGCGACCGGGTCGGTCACCACGAGCGAGTCGACCGCTTCGAGCCCGGCCAGGGTCTCCGCGTGGAACGCGCCGATCCGGCCCAGCCCCATGATGCCAATACGCATGCGAATCTTGCTCCTTCAACCCAGGGGTGCAGCCCGAGGGTGGTTCAGTCGAGTCCGCCGAAGACGGTCTGGTCCCAGTCGATGACCGAGCCGGTCACCACGCCGCTGCGATCGGAGAGCAGGAGGACGACGAAGTCGGCGATCTCGTCGACCTGTCCGAGTCTGCCCATCGGCAGGCCGGCCGCGGCCTTCTCCCGCCAGTCGTCACCCGCGTCGTGGAAGGCACGCTGGGTGGCGTCCTCGCCCTCGGTGTCCGTCCAGCCGATGTTCAGGCCGTTGATCCGGATCCGGTCCCAGCGGTGCGCGTGGGCCGCGTTGCGGGTGAGCCCCGCGAGACCGGCCTTCGCCGCGGAGTACGGGGCCAGATGCGGCGGGCCGCCGTGCGCGCAGTTCGAGATGATGTTCACGACCGTGCCGGGCGCCCCGCGGCTCGTCATGTCGGTGACGGCGGCCTGCATCGCGAAGAACGGCGCCCGCAGATTGATCGCCATGTGCGCGTCGAACAGTTCCGGTGTGGTGTCCAGGAGCGAACCGCGTGACGTGAGTCCCGCCGCGTTGACCAGGCAGTCGATACGCCCGTACGCGTCCACGGTCCGCACGACGCTGCCGCTCGCCTGCGCCGCGTCCGCCAGGTCGGCGCGGACGAAGCGGGCGCCGGTGTCCGCGGCGAGCTTCTCGCCGACCTCGGCCCGGCGTCCGGTGAAGACGACGGTCGCGCCCTCGCGCAGGGCCGCCCGGACGATCCCCGCGCCCACGCCCTGACTGCCGCCGTTGACGAGGACGACCTTGTCCTCAAGAAGTCCCATGAGTGCGTTGTTCTCCTTCGGCTGAGGCTTCTCAGGCTTCGGCTCCGGCGGCGCCACTGTCAGTCTTGTGAACGGGAGGCCGTCATACAATCCGCAGAGACCCATCAAAAGTCCGTCATTCGCAGCGGGGGCCGCCGTGCGCCATCCATATCCGATCAGGGAGATCGCCCGTCAGGCCGGTCTGAGCGAGGCCACGGTCGACCGCGTCCTCAACGACCGCGGCGGCGTGCGGGAGAGCACCGTCATGGAGGTGCGCCAGGCCGTCAAGGACCTGGACCGCCAGCGGACCCAGGTACGCATCGGCGGCCGCACGTTCATGATCGACATCGTGATGCAGACGCCGGAGCGGTTCTCCACCGCCGTGCGGGACGCCCTGGAGGCCGAACTGCCCTCCCTGCACCCCGCCGTGGTGCGCTCGCGCTTCCACTTCCGGGAGACCTGCCCCGCCTCCGAACTGGTCGCCACCCTGGACAAGATCGCCAAGCGTGGCTCGCAGGGAGTGATCCTCAAGGCGCCGGACCTGCCGGAGATCGTCGCCGCCGTCAGCCGGCTGGTCGCGGCGGGCATCCCCGTCGTCACGCTGGTGAGCGATCTGCCCAGCAGCGCGCGCATGGCGTACGTGGGGATCGACAACCGGGCGGCGGGCGCCACCGCCGCCTATCTCATCGGCCAGTGGCTCGGCGACCGGCCCGGCAATGTGCTCGCCACGATCAGCCGGGGCTCCTTCCGCGGCGAGGAGGAACGGGAGATGGGTTTCCGCAGCGCGATGCGGAGCGCGCAGCCAGGACGCTCCCTGGTGGAGGTCACCGACAGCGACGGGCTGGACGCCACCCAGCGGGACCTCGTCCTGGACGCCCTCAAGCGGGACGAGGACGTCATCGCCGTCTACTCGGCCGGCGGCGGCAACGCGGCGACCCTCGACGCGTTCGGCGTCCTCGGGCGGGAGTGCGCGGTGTTCATCGCCCACGACCTCGATCACGACAACACCGGCTTCCTGCGCGAACGCCGGCTGTCCGCCGTGCTCCACCACGACCTGCGCCAGGACATGCGGCGCGCCTGCCAGACCATCATGCGCGCACACAAGGCGCTGCCCGACGAAGGGCCCTTCCTGCCGTCGGCGATCCAGGTGGTCACGCCGTACAACATGCCGCCGGGTGTGCCGCTCGCGTCGTCCGGGCCGTTGGGCGTCTGAGAGCCGGGGCGCGGGCCATGAAAGGCCTCAGGTGAGTGCAGCCGCGCCCCGCCGTCTGCATATGTAGATGGCATCTATAGGGTGGAACGACAGTGTGTGGCGGGCCAGGACGCCACCGCACCCGTGGAGACAAGAGGGTCACGTGCAAGCGCTCATCGCCGGGATCGACTCCGGTCGCGTCCTGCTGCTCCTGGCCGCCGGTGTCGCCTCCGGACTCGCCGGTTCCATCGCCGGTCTGGCCTCGCTGTTCAGCTACCCCGCACTCCTCGCCGCGGGCCTGCCGCCCGTGGCGGCCAACGTCACCAACACCGTGGCGCTCTTCTCCAACACCGTGGGGAGCGCGGTGGGCGCCCGGGTGGAACTGCGCGGGCAGCGCGCCCGGCTGATCCGGCTGGGCCTCGCGGCGGCACTGGGCGGGGCGATCGGCGCGGCCCTGCTCCTCGGCACCCCCTCCTCGACGTTCGAGCTGGTCGTACCGTGGCTCGTGGCCCTGGGCTCGGTACTGATCCTGGTCCGTGAGCCCCTGCGGCGGCTGACCGCACGCTTCAGCACCCGACCGGCCTCCTCCCTGCCCGGCGTCCCCTTGGCCTGTGCCGTGCTCGTGGTCGGTCTGTACGGCGGCTACTTCGGCGCCGCGGCGGGCGTCCTGATGCTCGCCGTGCTCTCCCTGTCCTCGGCGGAACCGCTGCCCGTGACCAACGCGGTCAAGAACATCGCCACCGGCGCGGCCAACGTCACCGCGGCCGTCGCCTACGTCTTTCTCGCCCCCGTCGACTGGGGCGCGGCCCTCACGCTCGGCGTGGGCTGTTTCGCGGGCGCCTGGCTGGGGCCCGCCGTCGTACGCCGCCTGCCCGAGGCACCGCTGCGGATCGCGATCGCCCTCGCCGGCTTCGGACTCGCGTGGACGCTGTGGCGGGACGCGACCGCGTCCTGACCGGGGGAGGGCGGAGCCCAAAGGGGCCGGCAGCGACATCCTGCGGCGGCTGAACCGGCCACTGAACCGGTGGCTGGAGCGGCGTTCCGACGCGGCTGAGGCGGCGCCCTCGAAGAGGCCGCCGCAGCGCCCCGAAGCGGCCGAGGCCGCGCCCTAAGGTGGCCGCCGTGACGAACAACAGCACGCCCCTCGCCGTCTTCGACCTCGACGGCACGCTCGCCGACACCGCGCACCGCCAGCGGTTCCTGGAGCAGAAGCCGCGGAACTGGGACGCCTTCTTCGCCGCGGCGCCGCACGACCCGCCGCTGGCCGAGGGCGTGGCGCTGGCCCTGGCGCATGCCGAGGAGTGCGAGGTCCTGTATCTGACCGGGCGGCCCGAGCGCTGCCGCAAGGAGACGGTGGCCTGGATCGCCGCGCAGGGCCTGCCCGAGGGCCGCGTCCGGATGCGGCGCGACGACGACCGCAGGCCCGCCCGGCGCACCAAGCTGCAGATCCTGCGCGAGCTGGCCCGCAACCGTGAGATCAGGGTGCTCGTGGACGACGACGAGCTGGTGTGCGCGGACGCCGAACGGGCCGGGTTCACGGTCGTACGGGCCCGCTGGGCCGCCGCGTCGGCGGCGCTGAAGGAGGCACAGGAGCGGGAGGGGCGGACCTGACGCGCACCGGCCCCTCCCGGTCGTGCGGGGAGGGGCCGGTGCACGTCACCCGGTGCGCGTCAGGTGCCCGTGCTCGTGCTCGTACTCGTGCTCGCCGGGTACGGGCGCCCGTCAGGCCGAGTCCTCCAGGCGGAAGCCGACCTTCAGGCCTACCTGGTAGTGCTTGACCTGGCCGTTCTCGATCTGCCCGCGCACCTGCGTGACCTCGAACCAGTCGAGGTTGCGCAGGGTCTGCGAGGCCCGGGAGACGCCGTTGCGGATCGCCTGGTCGATGCCCTCGTGCGAGGTTCCGACGATCTCGGTGACCCGGTAGGTGTGGTCGGACATGCGGGTGCTCCTCTCCGCCGTGGCCCGTGTGCCACGTGTCGTTCCACGGTGCCCCAGGAGACGGGGGACCGCGAGATGGGGGCCCGGGGGACACGGGTTCCGGCGGGCCGCTGTCCGGTGCGGTTCACCGGGCCGTGCTCAGCGACAGCGCGAACCTCCCCTCGGTGTCCGTCCACCAGTGGGTGAGTTCGAGTCCGGTCGCGGCCAGTTCCGCGCGGACGCCCGCCTCGCGGAACTTCGCCGACACCTCGGTGCGCATCTCCTCGCCCTCGGCGAACTCCACGGCGATGTCGAGCGCCGGGATCTTCACGGTCACGGCCGCGAGGGCGCGCAGCCGCATCTCGATCCACTCCTCATCGGCGTTCCAGCGGGCGACATGGCTGAACCCGTCGGGATCGAAGTCCGCGCCGAGCTCGCGGTTGACGACGCTCAGCACGTTCTTGTTGAACGCGGCCGTCACCCCGGCCGCGTCGTCGTAGGCGGCGACGAGCACCGACTCGTCCTTCACCAGGTCGGTGCCGAGCAGCAGGGCGTCGCCGGGCGACAGCAGGGAACGTACCGACGCCAGGAACGCGGCGCGTTCGGCGGGCAGCAGATTGCCGAGCGTGCCGCCCAGGAACGCGACGAGCCGCGGACCGGGCGTGCCGGGCAGCGTGAGACCACCGGTGAAGTCGGCGATCAGCGCGTGCACGTCGAGCGAGGGCCGCTCGCTGACCAGCGCCTCACCGGCCTGCCTGAGCGCGCTCTCGCTCACGTCCACCGGCACATAGGTGTGCAGGGCGGGCAGCGCGTCGAGCAGGTGCTTCGTCTTCTCGGACGAGCCGGAGCCCAGCTCGACGAGCGTGCGCGCGCCGGTCGCCGCGGCGATCTCCGGCGCCCGGGCGACGAGGATCTCGCGCTCGGCCCGGGTCGGGTAGTACTCGGGCAGCGCGGTGATCTTCTCGAAGAGCTCGCTGCCGAGCGCGTCGTAGAACCACTTGGGCGGCAGCGTCTTCGGCGTGCGGGTCAGGCCGTGCAGGACGTCGGCCCGCAGGGCGGCGTCCGTGGCGTCCTCGGGCAGCGTGCGGGTGACCAGGAACGGACTCACGTACGGGGCTCCTTGCTCGGAACGGATGCGCTCGGTACGGACGTGCTCGACAGGGCCGTGCCGGGTACGGCCGTGCCCGGCACGGACGCGCCCGACGTGGACGAGCCCGGTACGGACGATGGCGCGGGGCCGTCGATGTCCTTGAGCGGGGTGAGCAGGACGTCCGTGCGGCTCGCGGCGAGCAGCGTGCGGTCCGGCACCTCCTGCCAGTGCGGATCGTCGTCGTACGGCTCGGACGCGACGACCGTGCGCCGGCCGGGCTCGGTCAGGTACCAGAGCGTGTCGCCCCAGGCGGTGGCGGCGATCACCTCGCCGTTGGTGAGCAGCAGGTTGAGCCGGGAGCCGGGAGCCGCCGCCGCCACGTCGAGGACCGTGTCGGCGAGGGCCTGGCCCTCCTCGTCACCGCCCCGCAGCCTGTTCAGGACCAGCGCCCAGACGAGCGCCGAGTCGCAGCGCGCCTCCATCGACAGCAGCTCCGCGGCGGGCAGCGTCCCGGCCAGCGGGGCCAGGGAACGCGGCCAGCCCGCGATCGCGCCGTTGTGGCTGAACAGCCAGGTGCCCGCGGCGAACGGCGCCGCCGCGGCCTCCCCGTCCGCCCCCGCAAGCGTCGCGTCCCGCACGGCGGCGAGCAGCGCGCCCGAGCGCACCACCCGCCCCAGGTCGGCGAAGGACTGGTCGCCCCAGATCGGCCCGGTACGCCGGTAGCGCCCGGGCACCGGGTCGCCCTCGGCGTACCAGCCGACGCCGAAACCGTCGGCGTTGACGGTCCCGTACCGCTGGTGCCGGGGTGCCCAGGCCTGCCGGTGCAGGCCGTGCGGGGGCTCCACGAGGAGCCGGCCGAGCGGCTCCCCGGGGCCCACGTAGGCGAGATGACGGCACATCAGGCGCCCTCGGCGGAACGGGCGGTGCGGAAAC
>NZ_JBHWZP010000393.1:0-7958 GCF_042728395.1 Streptomyces sp. NPDC060205 | reverse complement strand
GGCCAGGCCGGGCGATCCCCGGGCCTGGCCCCGCCGCGGCCGGATCTCCGTCGCTCAGCCGACCGTCCACTTCTGGTTGGCCGCTCCCGTGCAGGTCCACAGCTGCAGCCGGGTGCTGTTGGCCGAGTTGTTGCCCGTCACGTCCAGGCACTTGTCGGCCTGGGGGTTCACGATGTCGTTCGCCCCGCTGACGACCCACTGCTGGGCGGGTACGCCGGCGCAGTCCCACAGCTGGACGGGTGTCCCGTCGGCCGTGCCGCCGCCGGCGGCGTCCAGGCACTTGCCCAGCGCCCGGATGGTGCCGTCCGAGCCCACGCTCCACTGCTGGGCCGCGGTGCCGTTGCAGTCGTAGAGCTGGACGGGCGTGCCGTTGGCGGGATTCGCGCCCGCCACGTCGACGCACTTGCCCGCCAGGCCCCGGATCGCCGAGCCGCCGCCGGAGCCGGCGCCCGTCGTCACCTTCACCTCGTCCACGACGAGCTGCGAGGGGAAGGGGGTCGAACCGTTCGGGTCGCCCGGCCAGTAGCCGCCCACCGCGAGGTTGAGGATCAGGAAGAACGGCTTGTTGAACACCCACTGCCTGCCGCCCAGGTCCGCCGGGGTGCGGGTCTGGTAGACGGTGCCGTCCACGGACCAGACGACCCGCTCGGGCGACCAGTCGACCGCGAAGGTGTGGAAGGCGTCGGCGAAGGCCTGTCCGCCGGGCAGCGAGTAGCCGGCGCCTATGCCGCCGGAGCCGGAGTAGCCGGGTCCGTGCAGGGTGCCGTGCACGGTTCCGGGTTCGAAGCCCACGTTCTCCATGATGTCGATCTCGCCCGAGTTGGGCCAGCCGACCTGTCCGATGTCGTTGCCCAGCATCCAGAACGCGGGCCACATGCCCTGTCCGCGCGGCACCTTCAGCCGGGCCTCGACCCGTCCGTAGGTGGTGGTGAACTTGCCGGAGGTGTTGAGACGGGCCGAGGTGTACTCGCAACGCCCGTACCAGCACTGGTAGTTGTTCGGGTTCTCGCGGCGGGCCTCGATGACCAGGTGGCCCTGGCCGTCGAGCTTCGCGTTGTTGTTGCCCGCCGTGTAGTACTGCCGCTCGTGGTTGTTGACGTTGTCGCCGGTCTCGATCTGCCACTTCGAGGAGTTGGGGGCCGAACCGGCGGCACCGTCGAAGGTGTCCTGGAACGTCACCGCCGCGGCGGCGCTCGGAGCGGGATCGGCCTGGGTGCGCGCCGCCCGCGCCGGATCCGCTTGCGCGGGCCCGACGGCGACGGACGCGAGGAGTGCGGCGGACAGGGCGGCGAGGAGGTATCTGCGGAGCCGGCGTGGGGAGTCCACGACTTCTCCCTTCCGTACGGCGATCCCCGTGGGGAGGAGCCGACTGAGGTGGGGGGTAAGCGCTTCGACTCTTGATTTAAGAAGTGAAGTAAGGGGTGCGTCAAGATGCTGGTACAGACCAGCTGTTCACACCCCGCGGACTCCCCGCCTCAGGCCCGGATGACCCCAACTCCGCTACACGCCAGGCCCGTTGGCGGCTTCAGGCCGTGGCGGCCTTGCGCTCGCGCCGCCGCGGATGCACGGCGCGGCTCATCCGCCGGCCGAGGAGCAGATATCCGATCAGGGCGCCTGAGGTGTTGAGGATGACGTCGTCGATGTCGAAGGCGCGCCCGGTGATGAACGTCCCCTGCACCACCTCGACGAACAGCATGGCCAGAGCGGTCAGCAGGGTCACCCGCAGGATGCCGCGCGCCTTGGGCACCAGCAGCGGCAGCAGCACACCGAAGGGGATGCCGAGGACGATGTTGCCGCCGATCTGCTTGACCGCGTCCCGCAGCTCGGGCTGGTCGAGATAGGCGCGCAGGGAGCGCCCCGGGTGGATGTTGTTGTGCGTCAGCGCCTCGGAGGCGGGCGACGGCTGGAGCGTGAGCTTGGCCAGCACGGCGGCGAAGGCCACCATCGCGGCGAAGGCCACGAGGACGACGAGGAAGCGTACGACCAGGGGAGGCCGGCGCCGCTCGCGGACCACCTTCGAGGACGGCGAACGCGGCTGCTTCGGCGCCGGTTTGCGGGGCGCTTTCGCGGCAGGACGCCCGCTCTTCGCGCCGAGGCGGAAACGCGGCTTCGCGGCGCCGGAGTCCTTCTTCTCGGGGCCCGAGCGTGACGCGGAACGGAAACCAAAGGCGGTACGGGGGCGTAGCGCTTCGCGGGCCATGCAACCCTCCAGTTTGAGACTGCGGTGTGGTGGAACCCGCATACCCTTTGATCGGTCGAAGATGCCGCCGTAACAGGCCGGTTGGAAGCAACCTGGCCGGGACACGAATGCGCCCGCGAGCTGCGCATGAGGCGGCTCGCGGGCGCGGTCGTGTGCGGGGCGCCGACCGGGTGGACGGCACCTGATCGAGGGCTCAGGTCCCGTAGGTCACACGCACCTCCTTGAACCCTAGTGAGCCCAGCAGACCCTTGAGCATGCCGGTGGTGTTCTCCTCGGCGCGGGCGGTCAGCTCGCTGTCCTTCGCGGCGTCGCCGATGTGCCGGGCGGCGAGCCGCTGCACGGCCCGCTCGTCGTTCGGGTTGTCCGAGAAGACATCGCCGAGCCGGTCGAGGAGGCCGCGCTGCTTGGAGACGGCGTACGAGTGGTCGGGGTCCAGCGCCGGCTTGCCCAGGGCGGCGTGCGGGAGCCTGAGCGTGGCCGTCGTGCGGTCCTCGTTGACCTGCACATCCTTGTCACGGATCTTTCCGAGGTCGACGTAGGAGTCAACGGTGCCCGCCCCCACGTATAGGGTGCGGGTGCCGCGGACCGCGTCCGGCAGATACTTGGTGTCCTTCTCCAGATCCACCACCACCTGGAAGTTGCCCGAGGCGGCGTCGTAACGGCTGATGTCCTGGATGGACTTGAGGAGCGTGGGCCCCGTCCGGTCGTGGGTCTCCTCGCCGAACACGTCGCCCAGTCCGGGCAGCAGACTCCACCGAAGACCGGCGAAGAGCACCGCCAGAACCAGCACGACGGCACTCACGACCTTCGCCCATCCGGGCACGCGCTTAAGAGACGTCGTCATGTGGACCGTCCTCCTTCCTCCTTCCTTGTGCCCGCCAAATGCCGCGCCAGACCGGCAGGTTGGCGTACGCCTGCGCACGGCTCCGGCTCGCGCCCGTCAGCGCACCGGACGGTCCCCCGAGGGCCGTGACCACCAGACGCCCTCGCCGCGGGTCAGACCGGGCAGCCGCAGCTCGACGTCGCGCACGTGCCGGGCGGGCAGCCGGCCCTGTCCCCGGCCGCGTTCAAGTCCTCGGCGGTGAAGGCGGCGACGGCCGAGTGGATCGTGATGCCGCGCTGCCGTTCGATCGCGCCGTCGTCCGTGCGGGTGTCGCCGGCGTCGACGCTGCCGAGCCGGTCGATGACGCCCGCGTCGAAGAGCAGCCGCTCGGTGAGGCTGGTCTTACCGGCGTCGACGTGCGCCAGGATGCCGATGTTCAGGGTTCGGGTGCGCGTGGGGCGCCCCGTGTTCCAGGAGTTCATGCGTGGTCGGTTCCTCAAGAACGATCGTCCGGTGGGGGCGAGGGGTTCCGAGGAATCGGCGCATGCGAGCTCCTGAGGTCGGGGGACGGTCCACGGGCATGATGGCCCGTTCCCGTGGGTCGGCCGCAACCGAATTTCCCGCCCGTGGACAGGGCGCCCGAACGGCGGTACCGAGTAAGTACCGAACAGGCGAGGAGAGCGGACCGAGCGGAGCGGACCGGGCGGAGCACGCCCGTGTCACCGGGCGATCAGGAGGGCTCGCAGTGGTCAAGGCGAAGTTCGAGCGGACCAAGCCGCACGTCAACATCGGCACCATCGGTCATATCGACCACGGCAAGACGACCCTCACGGCGGCCGTGACGAAGGTCTTGCACGACAGGTTCCCCGACCTCAACCCGTACACGCCGTTCGAGCAGATCGACAAGGCGCCCGAGGAGAGGCAGCGCGGGATCACGATCTCCATCGCGCATGTCGAGTACCAGACGGAGCGGCGGCACTACGCGCACGTCGACTGCCCGGGACACGCCGACTACATCAAGAACATGATCACGGGGGCGGCGCAGATGGACGGCGCGATCCTCGTGGTCGCCGCGACCGACGGGCCGATGCCGCAGACCAAGGAACACGTCCTGCTGGCACGGCAGGTCGGTGTCCCGTACATCGTGGTCGCCCTGAACAAGACGGACATGGTCGACGACGAGGAGATCCTCGAACTGGTCGAGCTGGAGGTGCGCGACCTGCTCACCGAGTACGAGTTCCCGGGCGACGACGTCCCGGTGGTACGGGTCTCCGCGCTCAAGGCCCTGGAGGGCGACGAGCAGTGGACCGCGTCCGTGCTCGAACTCCTCGCCGCAGTCGACGAGTTCGTCCCCGAGCCGGTGCGCGACGTGGACCGGCCGTTCCTGATGCCGATCGAGGACGTCTTCACCATCACGGGCCGCGGCACGGTCGTCACCGGTCGCATCGAACGAGGTGTGCTGAAGATCAACCAGGAGGTCGAGATCATCGGCATCCACGAGCAGAAGACGAAGACGACGGTCACGGGCGTCGAGATGTTCCGCAAACTGCTCGACGAGGGCCGGGCCGGGGAGAACGTCGGGCTGCTCCTGCGGGGCGTGAAGCGGGAGGACGTCGAGCGCGGGCAGGTCGTCATCAGGCCGGGTTCGGTCACGCCACACACCGAGTTCGAGGCGACGGCGTACATCCTGTCGAAGGACGAGGGCGGCCGGCACACGCCCTTCTTCCACAACTACCGGCCGCAGTTCTACTTCCGTACGACGGACGTCACGGGAGTCGTCACCCTGCCCAAGGGCACCGAGATGGTCATGCCGGGCGACAACACGACCATGCACGTCGAGCTGATCCAGCCGATCGCGATGGAGGAAGGGCTGAAGTTCGCGATCAGGGAGGGCGGGCGGACGGTCGGCGCGGGCCAGGTCACCAAGATCCTGAAATAGCCGAGGGCTCCACCGGTACCCCGGGCCCTACGAGTACTCCGAGGCGGCCTCCGGGCGCCCCAGGGCCTCGTCCATGCTCGACAGCGGCGGCATGACCTTCGCCAGCTCGGTCACCCGCAGGATGCGCAGGGTCAGCGGATGGGTGCAGACCAGATGCACCCTGCCGCCCTGGGCGAGGACCCGGCGGCGGGCCCGGTACAGCAGCCGCAGGCCGGAGCAGTCGAAGAACTCGATGTGCCGCAGGTCGAGGACGACCCGGGCGCCCGGGAGTCCGGTCGCCGCGTCCAGGGCCGGAATGATGTCCAGCGCGGCGAGGATGTCGATCTCGCCGTGGAATTCGAGCACGGTGTGTCCGCGCTCTTGGTGCACGCGCAGGTGCGGGGAGTGCGGCCCAGGTTTGTTGCGCACGACGACATCACCTCCAACAGGGTCACCGGGGACCAGGGTGACGTCGTTCCGTGAGCATAGAGCCGACGTGGCGCAGCTTGAGACCGCTCCACCGTCCCTCACCCTGCAAGTTACCCTCGTTAGAGGGAATTTCAGCATGTTCGATTGACATATGTCTGTCATTTAGGAGACGTGCCGCGTCTCCAATGCGCCCCGCGGTGCGCCCCCGGATGCGCGGACAGCGCCCTGGGAGCGCGGGCCGTCACACGGCCGGCCCCACGGGCCCGCAGGTCACGTCGCCGCAGGAGCCCCGGGGCAGCAGGAAGGCCCCGCGCCATCATCGGTGATGTCGCGGGGCCCACCGCAAGGGCTACCGGAAGAACTACCGCACCTGGAGGACGAGCTTGCCCACCGTCCGCCCGGTATCGCCCAGCGCGTGCGCCTTCGCCGCCTCGGCCAACGGGAACACCTCCGCGACCGTGGCACGCAGCGTCCCCGCGGCCACGAGCCCGGCGATGGCGCTCATCCCGGCCTGATCGGCCTCCACGAGCAGCTCCACCGCCCGCACGCCGAGCCCCGCCGCCTCCTCGGCGAGCTCCGGGGAGCCGGACGGCAGGATCGACACCAGCAGCCCGCCCGGGCGCAAGGTGCGCAGTGAACGCGAACGGTAGTCGCCCCCGATCGTGTCCAGGACGACGTCGACGTCACGCACGGCCTCGGCGAAATCGGTCTCCCGGTAGTCGACGAGCTCGTCCGCGCCCAGTCCGCGCAGGAAGTCGTGCTTGCCCGAGCTGGCCGTACCGATCACATACGCTCCCCGCTCCTTGGCGATCTGGACGGCCAGGTGTCCCACCCCGCCGGCCGCGGCGTGGATCAGCACCCGCTGCCCGGGCTGTACGTCCGCCGTGTCGACCAGTGCCTGCCAGGCGGTCAGCGCGGCGAGCGGGACGGCTCCCGCCTGGACGTGGTCGACCTCGGCCGGCTTGCGGGCGAAGGCCCGCGCGGGCGCGGTGACGTATTCGGCGTGCGCCCCTACGCCGTACGGGTAGGGCAGCATGCCGAAGACCTCGTCGCCCGGCTTGTGCACGGTGACGCCGAGACCGACGGCCTCGACGACCCCGGAGACGTCCCAGCCGAGGACGAACGGCGGCTTTCCGAGGAAGTTGCCGTTCGCCCGGTGCTTCCAGTCGGTCGGGTTCAGGCCCGCCGCGTGCACCCTGACCAGCACTTCGCTCGGCCCGGGCTCGGGGATCTCCAGTTCCACCTCCTTGAGGACCTCGGGACCGCCGAGGACGTCCTGACTGATCGCGCGCATCGTGTTCGCAGTGCTCATACGTCTCAGCCTGCCCGGCTGCGGAGATCGAGGAAATGGCATGATTGCCATTGTTCGATAGGATCGTGCCATGCAGGGGACGGAGACGCAGATGCAGACGCCGACGTACTGCGGGGGCCGCCCCGTGCACGCACAACGGCCGGAGGACTCGGGTCACTCCGGCCGCCCGGGGTACGAGGGACACGTGGAGCGAGTCGTCGTCCTCGCCCTCGACGGGGTCTATCCCTTCGAACTCGGCATCCCGAACCGGGTGTTCGGCTCCGCCGAGGGCCGGTACGAGGTGCTGACCTGCACCGTGGACGGGCGTCCTGTCCGCAGCGACTCGGACTTCTCGATCACCGTCGGGCACGGGCCCGAAGTGCTGCCCACCGCCGACACCGTGGTGATCCCGCCCTTCGCGCTGACCGACCTCCGCACCGAGCTTCCCGAAGCGGTGGCCGACGCGCTCCGGGCCATCCGCCCCGGCACCCGGATCGTCTCCATCTGCACCGGCGCCTTCGTGCTGGCGGCGGCCGGCATGCTGGCCGGCCGCCGGGCGACCACGCACTGGCAGCTCGCCGGGCTGTTCCGGCAGATGTTCCCGGAGGTGGACCTCGACGCCGACGTCCTGTTCGTCGACGAGGGCTCCCTCCTCACCTCGGCGGGGGCCGCGTCCGGGGTGGACGTCTGCCTGCACCTCGTACGCAAGGACCACGGCAGCGAACTGGCCAACCGGGTGGCGCGGTCCTGCGTGGTGCCACCCTGGCGTGACGGCGGCCAGGCGCAGTACATCGAGCAGCCGGTGCCCGGACCGACGGCGACCAGCACCGCGGCGACGCGGCACTGGGCGCTGGAACGGCTCGGCGAGCCGCTGACCCTGGCCGAGCTGGCCGATCACGCGCGGATGAGCCTGCGGACGTTCGCGCGCCGGTTCAACGACGAGGTCGGGATGAGTCCCGGGCGCTGGCTCATCCAGCAACGTGTCGTACGGGCGCGGCAGTTGCTCGAATCGAGCGATCTGGCGGTGGATCAGATCGCGGGTGAGGTGGGGTTCGCGACGGGTACGTCGTTGCGGCAGCATCTGCATGCGGCGATCGGGGTGTCGCCACAGGCCTACCGCCGCACCTTCCAGGCGACCCGCCGCCCTTGACAGCCGCTCGGCCCAGCTCCCGTCACCGCCTCGGGGGCTCCGCCCCCGCACCCCCAGTGCGCAGTTCCCCGCGCCCCTGAAAGCGCCTGTGCCGCCCGGCCCAGCTCCCGTCACCGCCTCGGGGGCTCCGCCCCCGGACCCCTGGTG
>NZ_JBHWZP010000392.1:0-7967 GCF_042728395.1 Streptomyces sp. NPDC060205 | reverse complement strand
AGCATCTTGAGGGGCGCGGGGAACTGCGCGATCGGCCTCCACCGGGCCCGCAGTTTTCTAGGGGCGCGGGGAACTGCGCAATACGCCCCGCCGGGCCGCAGCGGGCAGACGCCCCCCCCGCACCCCCCGGAGGTCACCCCTTGCGGGCCGCGCCCGCCAGGATCCAGCTTTCCACCGCCTCGTACTGGCGCCGGTGTTCCTCCCCCGCCCGCCGCCCCGAGGCGACCGTGCCGAGCCAGCCGAGGGCGAAGCCCAGGGGGATGGAGACGATGCCGGTCGTGGTGAACGGGAACCACGTGAAGTCGTGGTCCGGGAACGCCGAGATGGGCGACCCGGACACCAGATTCGTGCCGGTCATCAGGATCAGCGTGCCCAGCGAGCCGCCGATGAGCGTGCACAGCAGCCCGGCCCGGGTGTACCGCCGCCAGAACAGGCTGTAGACCAGCGCGGGCGCGATCGCGGAGGCGCCCAGGCAGAACGACAGCGTGACCAGCGGCTGCAGGCTGTGGTGCTGGACGAGCGTGGCCAGCACGATCGCCGGGATCCCGACGGCCGCGGCCGACGCCCGCGCCAGCGTCATCTCGCGGCGCGGCGTGAGCGGTTCATTGCGGTGGGCGAAGATGTCGTGGGCGAGGGAGTTGGCGCAGGCGAGGATCATGCCGGCGACGGAGGCGAGCAGTGTCAGGAAGAGCGCGGCGGTGACGGTGGTGAACAGGAACGTCTCCGCGGTGGAGACGTCCGTCCCGAACGCGGCCCGGGAGCCCAGCAGGTACGCCGTGTTGCCCTGCGGGTCCGCGCCCGCGATGGCCTCGCGCCCGATCAGTGCCGTCGCGCCGAAGCCGACGACCGTGATGACGAGGACGAACAGGGCCACGGCCGGCACTGCCCAGGACATGGAGCGGCGTACCTGACGGGCGCTGCCCGCCGTGTACATGCGCATGGTGATGTGCGGCAGACAGGCCCCGCCCAGCACCACCGTCAGCTGCGCGCTGATCATGTCCAGGCGCGGGCTGGGTCCGGTCGAGAACTGCAGGCCGGAGCTGAGGAACGCGGACCCGGCCCCGCTGTTCTTCGCCGCCTGGCCGAAGAGAGCGCCGAGGTTCCAGTCGAATGTGCTGAGGATGAGCAGGGCGACGACGGCGCCGGAGCCGAGCAGCATCACGATCTTCAGGATCTGGATGAGCGCGGTGCCCTTCATCCCGCCGATCGCCGCGTAGCTGATCATCAGGAGGCCGAGGCCGATGATGCAGCCCGTCTTCAGCCCCTCGCTGGAGAAGCCGAGGATGAAGGCGAGCAGATCGCCGGTGCCCGCGAGTTGTACGAGCATCAGCGGGAGCAGCGCGGTCAGCGTCGCCGCGCACGCCGCGATCCGTACCGCCCGGCCGGGCATCCGCCGGGCCAGGGCGTCGCCCATGGTGAACCGGCCCGCGTTGCGCAGGGGTTCGGCCAGCAGGAACATCAGGAGCATGAGGGACAGGGCGGTGCTCAGGGCGAGTACGACGCCGTCGTACCCGAAGAGCGCGATGACGCCGCCGGTGCCGAGGACGGTGGCGGCGGAGATGTAGTCACCGGCGATGGCGAGGCCGTTGCGCATGGGGGAGAGGCTGCCGTAGCCGGTGTAGAACTCGTCGAGGTCGTCGCGGTCGGGGCCGGTCATCACGCAGAGCAGCAGCGTGATGGTGGCCACGACGGTGAACGCCACGAGGGACATCGCCTGGGCGGAGTTGCTGAAGCCGGTCACTGGTGTGCCTCCGCGCGCTTGGTGTCCAGCTCGGCCTGCTTCCTGAGCCGCTCGGCGATCGGGTCGACGGTCCTGCGGGCGGTGTACTCGTACAGTCCGATGGCCGCGCCGGTGACGGGGACCTGGATCAGGCCGAGGAGCAGGCCGACGGTCAGGCCGTCGGTCACCTCGCTGGTCATCAGCGAGGGAGCGGACGCCGACAGGACGAGGAACAGCGTGAAGTAGCCGAGCGCGGTCAGGGTCGCGACCCGCCGCTGCAGCCGGTAGGCGGAACGCAGCATCCGGATGTCGCTGTGCTGTCCGAGCGCGCTGTGCCGGGGCCGGTGCGGCCCGGCGGGCCCGGGCTCCGGCTGTTGCTGGGGTGCCCAGGGGTAGGTGGAGTAGGACGGGGAGGAGTTGTACGGCGGTTGGTGGGGCGGACGGTGCGGTGGAACGGGATACGACGGGGACGTGTCGTAGGACATCCCGGTTCTCCTTGCGTGGCTCGGGCCCGAAACGGACCGCAGGGAGCGGGGGGTGGAGCGACGACGCACGTTACTCGCAGGTAGTCGAGCGACGCGAGGGTTTTGACAAACTGATTGGTCGGTACGCGCTTACTTCGCTGACCTGGGGTGTTACCCGCGTTAACTTCTTTACGTCCGTTTCGTGGGTGTCCACTTGTGGCCGAGGTGTCCCGAGCTTTCGGACCGCCGGGCGGCCCTCAGTCCCCGGGGCTCTTGAGGACCGGGAAGCGGCGCGGGGCCATGAACAGCAGGACCAGGAAGGCCAGGGCCGCCGCGCAGGCCGCGCCGAAGTAGACGGCGTGGACCGCCTCCGCGACCGCCCGGCGTACGTGTTCGGCCGGTGCGCCCGACTCCAGGGACGCGGTCACCGAGTCCAGGTCGCCCGCGCCGCCCAGCCGGGAGGCCAGGACGCCGTTGGCGACCGCGCCGAAGAGCGCGGCGCCGACCGTCTGGCCGGTCTGCCGGCAGAAGAGTACGGACGCGGTGGTCGTCCCGCGTTCCGCCCAGTCGACGGTCGACTGGACCCCGATGAGCAGGGGCAGTTGGAAGAGGCCGAGCGCCCCGCCGAGCAGGAGCATCAGGACGGCGGGCTGCCAGGCCGCGCCGGGATACGGCAGGAACGGGAAGGCGAACAGGATCAGCGTGGCCGTGCCGATGCCGAGCATCGCCGTGCTGCGGAAGCCGATGCGCCGGTACACGTGCTGGCTGAGGGCCGCCGACACCGGCCAGCTCAACGTCCATACGGAGAGCACGAATCCGGCCGCGACGGGGGTGAGCCCGAGCACCGACTGCGCGTACGTGGGCAGGAAGACGGTCGGCGCGACCATGAGCAGGCCGAGCGCGCCGAGCGCGAGGTTCACGGCGGCGATGGTGCGGCGGCGCCACACCCAGCCCGGGATGATCGGTTCGGCCGCCCGGCGTTCGACGAGTACGAGGAGGCCGATGAGCGCGGCTCCCGTACCGAACAACGCCAGCGAGGGCGCCGACAGCCACGGCCACGCCACCCCGCCCTGCACCAGGGCCGTCAGGAGGACGCCGCCGCAGGCGAAGACGGTGAGCGCGCCCGCCCAGTCGACGCGCGGACGGCGCGCGGGGGCGGCCCGTTCGGGCTCGTGCAGGTGGCGGACCAGCAGCCACAGGGCGACCGCGCCGAGCGGCAGGTTGATGAGGAAGATCCAGCGCCAGTCGGCGTACGAGGCGAGCAGTCCGCCGATCGCCGGGCCCGCGATCGCCGAGGTGGCCCACACCGTGGACAGCTTCGCCTGTATCTTCGGGCGCTGCTTGAGCGGGTAGAGGTCGGCGGCGAGCGTCTGGACCGTGCCCTGGAGTGCGCCGCCGCCGAGGCCCTGGACGATACGGAACGCGATCAGCGCGGCCATGTTCCAGGCGAGCGCGCACAGCAGGGAGCCGAGCAGGAACAGGACGCAGCCGGCGATCAGGACCGGCTTGCGGCCGAAGGTGTCGGAGAGCTTGCCGTAGACGGGCAGGGTGACGGTCACCGCCAGCAGATAGCCGGAGAACAGCCACGAGAAGACGGAGAAGCCGCCGAGGTCGCCGACGATCTGCGGGACGGCGGTCGACACGATCGTGGAGTCGAGCGCGGCCAGACCCATGCACAGCATGAGGGAGGCGACGACGGCTCTGCGGTTCCCGGCCCCGGCCCGCGCCGCGGCGGGCCCGTCCTCCGTGACCGCCGGTATCCCGGTGTCCCCCTGGCCCACAGGATTCCTTCCCCTTGCACCTATCTGCCGTGGCCACTCTCCCACTTGAGCCTCACGTCGCGGGAGGGCGGATGCTCCAAGGGCCGGAAGGTGGAGGCGTCCCCGAGAAGGACTCCACCGGCAGGTGGACAGCCCCTAGGGGAACCTCCGTACTACGGCTCGGGGAGGGGTCGTCCCGGCGGAGGACGAGACGGCAGGGGCGGCGTCCTTAACCTGGCTTTATGCCGCTGAGGGGGGCTGAGGGCGGTGCGCAGGGCGGTGTCCCGCACCTTCGGGGGTGGGGTTTTCCCCAGGAGAAGACTGCGCTGGGCACCAGCGCGGCGCACCCCCCTCCGCCAGCAGACTGATGGCTGTGACCGGGCGGCGTGACCGCACCGCCGCACCGCACGACGTACTTGCACAGCGCAGTTCGCACGACGCAGTTCACACGACGCAGTTCACACATCCAGCCGGGCGGCGTGACCGCACCGCAGACCGTCACTGTCCTGACAGTGACCGACTTAGGAGACATACCGTGACATCGGCTGTAACCATTCCCAGGCACGGGGGCACTGGAGAGCGTACGGCCGTTGCCGCGCGGGCACGGCAGGTCGTCAAGGCGTACGGGTCCGGGGAGACCCGGGTCGTCGCCCTGGACCAGGTCGACGTGGACATCGCACGCGGCCGGTTCACCGCGATCATGGGCCCCTCGGGGTCCGGCAAGTCCACCCTGATGCACTGCCTCGCCGGCCTCGACACCGTCTCCGCCGGAAAGATCTACCTGGACGAGACCGAGATCACCGGCCTCAAGGACAAGAAGCTCACGCAGCTGCGCCGGGACCGGATCGGCTTCATCTTCCAGGCGTTCAACCTGCTGCCGACGCTGAACGCCCTGGAGAACATCACGCTCCCGATGGACATCGCGGGCCGCAGGCCGGACAAGGCGTGGCTGGCCCAGGTCGTCGAGACGGTCGGCCTCGCCTCCCGGCTCAAGCACCGGCCCAACCAGCTCTCCGGCGGCCAGCAGCAGCGCGTCGCCGTGGCCCGCGCCCTGGCCGCCCGGCCCGAGATCATCTTCGGTGACGAGCCCACCGGGAACCTCGACTCCCGCGCCGGCGCCGAGGTACTGGGCTTCCTGCGCCGCTCGGTCGACGAACTCGGCCAGACCATCGTGATGGTGACGCACGACCCGGTCGCCGCCTCCTACGCGGACCGCGTGCTGTACCTGGCCGACGGCCGGATCGTCGACGAGATGCTCCGGCCGACCGCCGACGCCGTTCTCGACCGCATGAAGGACTTCGACGCCCGGGGGCGCACGTCATGACCGTCTTCAAGACCTCGATGCGCAACTTCTTCGCGCACAAGGGACGCATGGCCCTGTCGGCCGTCGCCGTCCTGCTGTCGGTGGCGTTCGTGTGCGGCACGCTCGTCTTCACCGACACCATGAACACCACCTTCGACAAGCTCTTCGCGACGACCTCGTCCGACGTCACGGTCTCCCCCAAGGGCGCAGAGGCCGACGACACCCCGCAGAACGGCAAGCCGGAGTCGCTGCCGGCCTCGGCCGTCGAGCGGACGCGCAAGGCGGAAGGCGTCAAGTCCGCCGAGGGCGCGGTCAGTTCGATGAACGTGACCGTCGTCAACAGCGACAACAAGAACATGGGGTCCAGCACCGGCGCCCCGACGATCGCGGGCAACTGGACGAAGAACGACCTGCGTTCTATGGAGATCACCTCCGGGCACGCCCCGCGCGGACCCACCGAGGTGATGGTCGACGCCGACACCGCGGACAAGCACCACCTCACGATGGGTGACGAGCTGCGCACCATAGCCGTCACCGGTGACTTCAAGGCGAAGATCGTCGGTATCGCCACCTTCAAGATCACCAACCCCGGTGCCGCCGTCGTCTACTACGACACCGCCACCGCACAGCGCGAACTGCTCGGCGCGACCGGCCGGTTCACCCAGATCAACGTCACGGCCGCCGCCGGAGTGACCGACGCCCAGCTCAAGCAGAACGTGACCGCGCAGCTCACCGCCGCCGACGGCACGTACAAGATCCAGACGCAGAAGGAGTACGCGGACGAGAGCCGCGAAGGCATCGGCGAGTTCATGAACGTCATCAAGTACGCCATGCTCGGCTTCGCCGGAATCGCCTTCCTCGTCGGCATCTTCCTCATCATCAACACCTTCTCCATGCTGGTCGCCCAGCGCACCCGGGAGATCGGCCTGATGCGGGCCATCGGCTCCTCCCGCAAGCAGGTCAACCGGTCCGTGCTCATCGAGGCGCTGTTCCTCGGCGTCGTGGGCTCCGTCCTGGGCGTCGCCGCCGGTGTCGGCATCGCGGTCGGCCTCATGAAGCTCATGTCGATGGCGGGCATGAACCTCTCCACCGCCGACCTGACGGTCAAGGCCGCCACCCCGGTCATCGGCCTGGTCCTCGGCGTCGTCGTCACCGTCCTAGCCGCCTACCTGCCCGCCCGCCGGGCCGGCAAGGTCTCCCCGATGGCCGCACTGCGCGACGCCGGTACGCCGGCCGACGGCAAGGCCGGCTGGATCCGCGGCCTCATCGGCCTGGTCCTCACCGGTGCCGGCGGCGCCGCGCTCTTCACGGCGGCCGGCGCGGACAAGGCGAGCGACGGCGCGTCGATGCTCGGCATCGGTGTGGTGCTCTCACTGATCGGCCTCGTCATCATCGGCCCGCTCCTCGCGGGCGGCGTGGTCCGGGTCCTCAGCGCGGTCCTGCTGCGCGGCTTCGGCCCCGTCGGACGCCTCGCCGAACGCAACGCGCTGCGTAACCCGCGCCGTACCGGCGCCACCGGAGCGGCCCTGATGATCGGTCTCGCGCTGGTCGCCTGCCTCTCCGTGGTCGGCTCCTCGATGGTCGCCTCCGCGACGGAGGAACTCGACAAGTCGGTCGGCACGGACTTCATCGTCCAGGGCAACCAGCGGATCGTCCCGCAGGCCCAGAAGGCCATCGAGGACACACCCGGCCTGGAGCACGTCACCAGCTACAAGATCGTCGAGGCGAAGCTGACCTCGCCCGACGGCAGGACCGAGGACACCGACGTCACGGCCGCGGACCCCACGTACGCCAGTGACCTGCGCCGCGAGACGCTCTCCGGTGACCTCGCGGCGGCGTACGGCAAGGACGCGATGTCGGTCGGCTCCGACTACGCCAAGAAGCACGGCGTCAAGGTCGGCGACACCATGACCGTCGCCTTCGAGGGCGGCCGGACCGCCAAGCTGAAGGTCGCTGCGGTCACGGACGACGACACGGCCCTCGACAAGGGCTCGCGCTACCTGAACATCACCACGCTCAAGCGGTACGTCCCGGCCGACAGGATGCCGCCGAACGACATGATGTTCGCCACCGCCGAGGACGGTCAGGAGAAGGCGGCGTACGCCTCCCTGAAGAAGTCCCTGGACGCCTACCCGCAATACCAGGTCCGGGACCAGACCGACTACAAGCAGGAGCTCAAGGACCAGATCGGCCAGCTCCTGAACATGGTCTACGGCCTGCTGGCCCTCGCGATCATCGTGGCGGTCCTGGGCGTCGTGAACACCCTGGCCCTGTCGGTGGTCGAGCGGACCCGTGAGATCGGCCTGATGCGCGCCATCGGCCTCTCGCGCCGCCAGCTGCGCCGCATGATCCGCCTGGAGTCGGTCGTCATCGCCCTCTTCGGAGCGCTGCTCGGCCTCGGCCTGGGCATGGGCTGGGGCGCCACCGCCCAGCAGCTCCTCGCCCTGGAGGGCCTGAAGGTCCTCGACATCCCCTGGCCGACGATCATCGGAGTCTTCATCGGCTCGGCATTCGTGGGGCTGTTCGCGGCGCTGGTCCCGGCGTTCCGGGCGGGGCGGATGAACGTCCTGAACGCCATCGCTACGGATTAGCTGCCGCCGGGCCGCTGCGCTGCTTGAGCGTCCACCACGGACGGGGGTCTTGGTGGGATCCTGGTGCGGGCCCGGTGGGGGTGGTCCCGAAAGATTGCGCAGTTCCCCGCGCCCCTAGGTACCTAGGGG
>NZ_JBHWZP010000391.1:0-7970 GCF_042728395.1 Streptomyces sp. NPDC060205 | reverse complement strand
GAACGGCGCGGGCAACCACGATGCACCCGCAGACGACAACGCACGTCAACCCCCACCCACCCCAGGGGCGCGGGGAACTGCGCAGTCGGACCATACCCATGGGCGTCAAAAACTAACAGCGCTAGTTTGTGGCGGAGGTGACCGCTAAGTTGGGCCGCGGACGACGACACCCCCACCCGCGGGAGGACCCATGAACGCACACGACGGCATGTACATCGACGGCGCCTGGCGCCCCGCAGCCGGGACGGACACGATCGCCGTCGTGAACCCGGCCGACGAGCAGCTGATCGCCCACGTCCCGGCCGGCACGATCGAGGACGTGGACGCGGCCGTACGCGCCGCCCGCAAAGCCTTCCCGGCCTGGGCCGCCACCCCGCCCGCCGAGCGAGCCGCCCGGATCGGCGCCCTCAGGGACGTCCTCGTGGCCCGCAAGGACGAGATCGCCGGGACGGTCACCGCCGAACTCGGCTCACCGCTGAAGTTCTCCCAGGCCGTACACGTCGGCGCCCCCATCGCGGTCGCCGGCTCGTACGCCGAGCTCGCCGCCTCCCACCCCTTCGAGGAGAAGGTCGGCAACTCCACCGTCTACCTGGAACCCGTCGGCGTCGTCGGCGCCATCACGCCGTGGAACTACCCCCTGCACCAGATCGTCGCGAAGGTCGCCCCCGCTCTCGCGGCCGGCTGCACGGTCGTGCTGAAGCCCGCCGAGGACACCCCGCTGACGGCCCAGCTCTTCGCGGAGGCGGTCCACGAGGCGGGCGTCCCGGCCGGTGTCTTCAACCTCGTCACCGGCCTCGGCCCGGTCGCCGGCCAGGCGCTCGCCGAGCACGAGGGCGTGGACCTGGTCTCCTTCACCGGCTCCACGGCCGTCGGCCGGCAGATCGGTGCGACGGCGGGCGCGGCCGTCAAGCGTGTCGCCCTCGAACTGGGCGGCAAGTCCGCCAACGTCATCCTGCCGAGCGCGGACCTCGCCAAGGCCGTCAACGTCGGCGTCGCCAACGTGATGTCCAACTCCGGCCAGACGTGCAGCGCCTGGACCCGCATGCTGGTCCACGACTCCCAGTACGAGGAGGCCGTGACCCTGGCCGCCGACGCCGCCGCGAAGTACGGCGAGCGCATCGGCCCGGTCGTCAACGCCAAGCAGCGCGACCGCGTGGTGGGTTACATCGAGAAGGGCGTCGGCGACGGCGCGCGGTTGGTCGCGGGCGGCCCCGAATCCCCCCGGGAACAGGGCTACTTCGTCAGCCCGACCGTCTTCGCGGACGTCACCCCCGAGATGGCGATCGCCCAGGAGGAGATCTTCGGCCCGGTCCTGTCGATCATCCGGTACGAGGACGAGGCGGACGCGCTGCGCATCGCCAACGGCACGGTGTACGGGCTCGCGGGCGCGGTCTGGGCCGGGGAGGAGTCGGAGGCGGTGGCCTTCGCGCGACGCCTGGACACCGGGCAGGTCGACATCAACGGCGGACGCTTCAACCCCCTCGCCCCCTTCGGCGGTTACAAGCAGTCGGGCGTCGGCCGGGAACTCGGCTCGCACGGACTGTCCGAGTACCTCCAGACCAAGTCCCTCCAGTTCTGAAGATCCAGAGAGCCCGGAGATCCAGAGAGCCCGGAGTTTCATAGATCCCCTAGATCCCGTAGATCCCCTAGATCCCTTAGATCTCAGAGATTCAAAGTCCTAGGAGCGTTGACTTCATGACCCGCGCCGCTGTGCTGCCCGCCGTCGGGGCCCCGCTGGAGATCACCGAGATCGATCTGCCCGAGCCAGGCCCGGGGCAGGTACGGATCCGTCTCGCCGCCGCCGGGGTCTGCCACTCCGACCTCTCACTGACCAACGGCACCATGCGGCTGCCGGTGCCCGCCGTGCTCGGCCACGAGGGAGCGGGGACCGTCGTCTCCGTCGGCCCCGAGGTCGGCCATGTCGCACCCGGTGACGAGGTGGTCCTCAACTGGGCCCCTTCCTGCGGCAATTGCCACGCCTGCACGCTGGGCGAGGTGTGGCTGTGCGCCAACGCGCTGGCGGGGGCCGCGAACGTCTACGCCCACCGCTCCTCCGACGGAACGGACCTCCACCCGGGCCTGAACGTCGCCGCGTTCGCCGAGGAGACGGTGGTGGCCGCCAACTGCGTACTCCCGGCGCCGGCCGGTATCCCCCTGGCGGACGCGGCCCTCCTCGGCTGCGCCGTCCTCACCGGCTACGGAGCCGTGCACTACTCCGCCCAGGTCCGCCCCGGCGAGACGGTCGCGGTCTTCGGCGTCGGCGGCGTGGGACTCGCGGCGATCCAGGCCGCGCGTATCGCCGGTGCCTCCACGATCGTCGCGGTGGACGTGTCGGCGGAGAAGGAGTCCCTGGCCCGCGCCGCCGGAGCCACCGAGTACGTGATCGCCTCCGACACCACCGCCCGGGAGATCCGGGGGCTCACCGGCAAGCAGGGCGTGGACGTGGCCGTCGAGTGCGCGGGCCGCGCCGTCACGATCCGTACCGCGTGGGAGTCCACCCGCCGCGGCGGCCGTACGACGGTCGTCGGCATCGGCGGCAAGGACCAGCAGGTCACCTTCAACGCGCTGGAGATCTTCCACTGGGGCCGCACCCTCGCCGGCTGCGTGTACGGGAACTCCGACCCCGCCCGCGACCTGCCGATCCTCGCCGAACACGTCCGGGCCGGACGACTGGACCTGAGCGCCCTCGTCACGGAACGGATCGCCCTGGACGGCATCCCGTCGGCCTTCGAGAACATGCTGGCGGGCAAGGGCGGACGGGCGCTCGTGATGTTCTAGCGGGCGCTCGTGCTGTTCCGGGCAGCGCTCGTGCTGTTCTAGGCGGGCGGAGGCCCGGCCCCTTGCCGGTCCTTGTCGGACTGCGGCTCGGGAGCGGCGGCGACAGCTGTGGCGGGAGCTTCCGTGACGGGAGCGGTCGCCGCCGCCACCCCGGGCCGCGGGCCGGACCGCGACACCGCCACCCCCGCGAGACACACGAGGCCCCCGACGAGCGTGATCCAGCCCGGCACCTCGTCGAGTGCCACCCATGACATCAGCACCACCAGCGCGGGCACCGCGTACGTCGTGGCGCCCATCCGCCCCGCCGTCGTACGCGCCAGTGCGAACGCCCACGTGGTGAAGGCCAGCGCCGTCGGGAAGACGCCCAGATAGAGCATGTTGAGGGTCGCGGACAGCGGGGCGTCCCGGGCGTCGGAGACCAGCTGCCCGGCGAACGGCAGACAGGCCACCGCGCCGATCACACAGCCGTACGTCGTCACCTGGAGCGCGGAGCCGTGCCGCAGGGCCGGTTTCTGGGCGACCACACCGCCCGCGTACGCGACCGCCGCGAGCAGACACAGCAGGACGCCGAGCACGGACGCGCTGCCCTCACCCGACATGGACAGCCCGACGACCGCCGCGCCGACGAAGGAGACGGCCATCCCGGCGAGCAGCCGCGACGGCAGCCCTTCCTTGAGCAGCCATCCGGCGAGCAGGGCCATGATCAGCGGTCCGATGTTCACCACGAGGGCGGCGGTGCCCGCGTCGACCTTCTGCTCGCCCCAGTTGAGGACCACCATGTACAGGCCGAACCAGAGCAGTCCGGACACCACGATCCCGGGCCACGCGGCCCGCGCGGGGAGGCCTTCCCGGCGTACCAGGCAGATCGCGCCGAGGACCAGCGCTCCGGCGAGCAGCCTGCCCAGCGCCAGCGCGCCGGGGGAGTAGGCGTCGCCGGCGCTGCGGATGGAGACGAAGGCGGAGGCCCACAGCAGCACGGTGGCGCTGGCCGCTGTGGTGGCGAGAGGGTCTGGCCTGCGACCGGCGGGGGATGTCATCACGTTCCAGAGGGTAGGTGGGGTGGGGGGAAAGGGCTCGCGTGTTTTGGACGAGGCGCTCCGCGGGGTGGCGTGGTGGTGTGTCTGCGGGCCCGGTGGGGGCTGGTCGCGCAGTTCCCCGCGCCCTTGGAATGACGGGGCTGTGCCCCGGTCATTCCATGCGCCCCTGGAGGCAGGCGGGTCAGTGCAGGGTTTCTGGCTGGATTCCCAGGAGGTGTGAGAGGGCGCGTTCGCCGGTTTCTGTCACCTTTACCGCTCGTTCCGAGCCGATGCGTACGCACCAGTTGGCGGTCAGGGCGTGGTGGCAGAACGCGGCGCCCGCGATGCCCGCCAGGTGGGGGCGTCGTTCCGTCCAGTCGAGGCAGGCGCGGGCGAGCGGGCGGCGACCGGCCCGTACGAGCGGGATGCCGACGTCGGCGAACCAGCCCACGCCCTCGTCCGTGAGCGCGAAACCGGTGTCCTGGCGGAGCAGTCCGAGGCCGGTCAGCGCGTCGGTGACCGCGATGCCGAGGCGGCCGGCCAGATGGTCGTAGCAGGTGCGGCCCCGGGCCATCGCGCTGCCCGCACCGGCCTCGCGCAGCGTGCGCGGCCGGCTGGCCGCCGCCGGTGAGACCTGGGCGGCCAGGTCCTCGACGAGCTGGGCGACCCGGGCGTCGGCCAGCCGTACGTACCGGTGCCGCCCCTGCCGTTCCTCGGTGAGCAGCCCGCCCGCGACCAGCTTGCCCAGATGCTCGCTGGCCGTCGACGCGGCGACCCCGGCGTGCCGCGCCAGCTCGCCCGCGGTCCAGGCCCGTCCGTCGAGCAACGCCAGCAGAAACCCGGCCCGCGTCTCGTCGGCGACAAGAGAGGCGAGGGCCGCGAGCCCGGCGGCCCCGGTACGCGCCCCGCTGCGTGAGGAGGTCATGCACCCAGCATGAGCCCCCCACACTTCGGCCACCGCCGAAGCGTGAAGGGCTGGGGCGCGGCCCCGCTTTCAGGGGCGCGGGGAACTGCGCGACCGGCCCCCCACCGGCCCGCAGCCGTGGATCCGCCTATTCACGCAACCCCGCGTACTGCGAGGCCAACCCGTCCAGCAACGCGCTGAGCCCCGTCTCGAAGGCCCGCTCATCGATCTTCTCCTGCTGCTCGGCGAGGAGATGCGCCTGCCCGAGATGCGGATAGTCCGCGGGATCGTACGCCGCCTCGTCGTCCACGAATCCCCCGGCGAACGACGACAGCGCGGACCCCATCACGAAATACCGCATCAACGCCCCGATGGACGTCGCCTGCGCCGCGGGCCACCCCGCGGCGACCATCGCTCCGAACACCGCGTCCGCGACCCGCAGTCCGGCGGGCCGGCGCCCGGGCCCCCGCGCCAGTACGGGAACGATGTTGGGGTGGTCGCGCAGAGCGGCCCGGTACGAGACGGCCCAGTCGTGCAGCGCGGTCCGCCAGTCCCGCCCGTCCTCGAACATCGACAGGTCGACCTGCGCGCTCACGGAGTCCGCGACGGCCTCCAGGATCTGGTCCTTCGTACGGAAGTGGTTGTAGAGGGACGGCCCGCTCACCCCCAGCTCGGCCGCCAGCCGCCGCGTGGAGACCGCGGCGAGCCCCTCCGCGTCCACCAGGGTCCGGGCCGCCGCGACGATGCGGTCGGTGCTGAGGAGGGGCTTGCGCGGTCGGGCCATGGCCCACATAGTAGGGCTGCGGAACAGAAACTAGCAGTGCTAATTTAAAGCAGGGGTTGAGCACAGTGAACCTGGAACTCAGCGAGGAGCAGACCGCCGTCCGACGGCTGGCCAGGGACTTCGTCGCACGCGAGATCACCCCGAACGTGATCGCCTGGGACCGCGCGGAGGACGTCGACCGCTCGATCGTCAAGAAGCTCGGCGAGGTCGGCTTCCTCGGCCTCACGATCGACGAGGAGTACGGCGGCTCCGGCGGCGACCACCTCGCGTACTGCCTGGTGACGGAGGAACTGGGCCGCGGGGACTCCTCGGTCCGGGGCATCGTCTCGGTGTCGCTCGGACTCGTCGCCAAGACCATCGCGTCCTGGGGGAGCGAGGAGCAGAAGCGGCAGTGGCTGCCGGGGCTCACCTCCGGCGGGTACGTCGGCTGCTTCGGCCTCACCGAACCGGGCACCGGCTCCGACGCGGGCAACCTGTCCACGAAGGCGGTGCGCGACGGCGACACGTACGTCATCAACGGCGGCAAGACCTTCATCACCAACGGCACCTGGGCGGACGTCGTCCTGCTCTTCGCCCGCTCGACCGACGCACCCGGCCACCAGGGCGTCTCGGCCTTCCTCGTACCGGCCGACACCCCCGGTCTGACCCGCCGCACCATCCACGGCAAGCTCGGACTGCGCGGCCAGGCCACCGCCGAACTGACCCTGGAGGACGTCCGCGTACCCGCCTCGGCGATGCTCGGCCCCGAGGGCAAGGGCTTCTCCGTCGCCATGTCCGCGCTGGCCAAGGGCCGGATGTCGGTGGCCGCCGGCTGCGTGGGCATCGCCCAGGCCGCACTGGACGCCGCCGTGACGTACGCGACCGAGCGCGAGCAGTTCGGCAAGGTCATCGCCCGCCACCAGCTCGTCCAGGAACTGCTCAGCGACATCGCCGTCGACGTGGACGCCGCCCGGCTGCTCACCTGGCGGGTCGCGGATCTCGTCGACCGCGGGGAGCCGTTCGCCACCGAGTCCTCGAAGGCCAAGCTCTTCGCCTCGGAGGCCGCGGTGCGCGCCGCGAACAACGCGCTCCAGGTCTTCGGCGGCTACGGCTACATCGACGAGTACCCCGTTGGGAAGCTGCTGCGCGACGCCCGGGTCATGACGCTCTACGAGGGCACCAGCCAGATACAGAAGCTGGTCATCGGCCGCGCGCTGACGGGCGTCTCGGCGTTCTGAGCACGCGACGTGAGTACGTGACTTGAGTACGCGACGTGAGTACCTGCGCGGATGTGGTTCCGGCCACCCGCGCCGACTCTGGTCGCATGAGTGAGACACAGGTCAAGCAGCAGTCCACCGCCGCGTTCTACGGGCAGGCGGTGCTCTCGTTCGCCGTCGCCATCATCGCCACCGCCATCGGCATCTTCAAACTGGAGGCCGACACCTGGGTGCGCGCCTTCCTCGGGATCGCCGTGCTGTACCTCGTCACCTCCGCGTTCACCCTCGCCAAGGTGATCCGGGACCGGCAGGAGGCCGGGCAGATCGTCAGCCGGGTCGACCAGGCCCGCCTGGAGAAGCTCCTCGCCGAACACGACCCCTTCGACAAGCTGTGAGGTCGTGCGGGTGGTGAGTCCGTGCGCCTCCGGACGGGCACTCTAAGCGCTCGCTCAGTATCGGAGGTATGGTGTTCGTTCTGTCACTGGAAGGGGCGAACGAGCGATGAGTACGGCGGAGGAGACGGCCGGCGGCGAGCTGCAGCCGTGGGCCGAGGTCACCCCTGACGCGGCCAGGCGGCTGCTCGTCGCCGCGGTGGAGGCCTTCGCCGAGCGCGGATACCACGCGACGACGACCCGTGACATCGCGGGCCGGGCGGGGATGAGCCCGGCCGCGCTCTACATCCACTACAAGACCAAGGAAGAACTCCTCCACCGGATCAGCAGGATCGGGCACGAGAAGGCCCTCGACATCCTGCGGACCGCGGGGGCCCGTGAGGGGAGCCCGGCCGAACGGCTCGCCGACGCGGTGAGCTCCTTCGTCCGGTGGCACGCAGGCGGGCGGACCACCGCGCGGGTCGTGCAGTACGAGCTGGACTCGCTCGGTGCCGACGCCCGCGCGGAGATCATCGCTCTGCGGCGGCAGGTGGACGCGGAGGTACGCGCGATCATCGAGGACGGGGTGGCCGCGGGGGACTTCGACGTGCCGGATGTTCCCGGGACCACGCTCGCCGTGCTGTCGCTGTGCATCGACGTGGCGCGGTGGTTCAACGTGAACGGGCCCCGGACGCCGGAAATGGTCGGCGACCTGTACGCGGACCTGGTCCTGCGCATGGTCGGCGCCCCGCCCCACGCCTGACGGCTGCCGCCGGTTTCTGGGCCGCCCGCAGGCCCGGTGGGGGCTGGTCGCGCAGTTCCCCGCGCCCCCAAAAAACCAGACGTTTTCTGCGGGTGCGTCGTGGCTGGCCGCGCAGTTCCCCGCGCCCCTAAAAGCCGGGCTGCGCCCGGCCTCAGGGG
>NZ_JBHWZP010000390.1:0-7990 GCF_042728395.1 Streptomyces sp. NPDC060205 | reverse complement strand
GCAACACTTCAGCCCCTCCGGCGTTTGAGGACAACGGGGGCGAGGGGGCGCAGCCCCCATGCGTGGACGGGAACGGGTAGGGGCGGCGGGGGCGGGGAAAGTCCGTTACCCCACCGCCCGCCACCGCCGCACGCGATGCCCCCCGGTCCCCTCGTCAGGGGAGACCCACAGGTCATCGCCCTCCGCCGCATCCACCCACTCCGGCACCGGCCCCACAACAACCCGCGCCCCCGGATCGGGTTCCAGCACCGCCGCCATCAGCTGCCGCGTGTACGGATGTCCCGGCGAGGAGAAGACCGAGTCCGTCGGCCCCTCCTCCACCACCACCCCCCGCCACAGCACCACCACCCGATCGGCGATCCCCCGTACGACGGCCAGGTCGTGGCTGATGAACAGGCACGCAAGCGACCGCTCGCGCCGCAGATCGTCGAGCAGGCGCAGCACGTCGGCCTGCACGGACACGTCCAGTGCGGTCGTGATCTCGTCCGCGATCAGTACGTCCGGTTCACCCGCCAGGGCGCGCGCGATCCCGATCCGCTGCCGCTGCCCGCCGGAGACCTGCGCGGGCAGCCGTTCGGCGAGGGCGGGGTCGAGGCGGACGTCGGAGATGAGCTGCCGGGCCCGTACCGCGGTCTCCGCGCGCGAGTCCGTCGTGCCGAAGAAGCGCAGGGGCCGCCGCACGGCGTCCCCGACGGACCGGCGCGGGTTGAGGGAGGTGTCGGCGTTCTGGAAGACGAGCTGGACCCGCCGCCGCAGGGCCGACGGCCGCTTCCCGGCAGGCCGGGCGAGGTCACCGGAATCGGAGCCGGAACCGGAACCGGAACCGGAGCTGGAGCTGGAGCCAGTTCCGTAACCGTCGCCGGAGCCGTCACCGGAGCCGTGCGTCATCGTGCCGCCGGACGGCGTCCGCAGCCCCGCCAGCGTCCAGGCGAGCGTGGACTTCCCGCTCCCCGACTCCCCCACCAGCGCGAGGACTTCGCCCCGCCGGACGTCGAAGGAGACACCGTCGACGGCCCGACTGGACCCGTAGTCGATCGTGACGTCCCTCGCGGTCACCGCCACGGGAGCCTCCGCGGGGATGACCGTCCGGGGCCGCACCTCGCGTTCACCCCCCTCGCCCACCCGTGCGAGACCCGCGTCGTCCAGGCGGGGCACGCTCGCCAACAGGCGTCTGGTGTAAGGGTCCTGGGGCATGGCGAAGAGCCGGCCCGTCGCGGCCGCCTCCACGATCCGCCCGGACCGCAGTACCACCACTTCGTCGGCCATGTGCGCGACGACTCCGAGGTCGTGGCTGACCAGGACGGCGGACAGGCCGAGTTCGTCGCGCAGGGTGCCGATCAGGTCGAGGACACCGCGCTGGGTGACGACGTCGAGTCCGGTCGTCGGCTCGTCGAGGACGAGGACCTTGGGGCGGGCCGCGACGGCCATGGCGATGGCGACGCGCTGCTGCTGGCCGCCGGAGAGCTCGTGCGGGTAGCGGCGGGCGAGTTCGGCGGGGCGGGGCAGGCGGACCTGTTCGAGGAGGTCCACCACGGGTACGTCACCGCCGGCCTCCGCGATCTGGTGTCCGATGCGCATGGAGGGGGTCAGGGCGTGGCCGGCGTTCTGTGCGACCATGGCGACCGTGCCGCCGCGAAGTCGCCTCAACTGCCGTGCGGGCAGGGCGAACACGTCGGCGCCTTCGACCCGTACCGAGCCGCCCGTCACCCGCGAGCCGTGGCGCAGATGTCCGAGCAGTGTGGCCGCGACGGTCGACTTGCCGCTGCCCGACTCGCCGACCAGGGCGAGGGTCTGCCCGGGCAGCACCTCCAGGGACACCTCGCTCACCACCGGCACGTCACGGCCGCCCGAACGGTAGGCCACGGACAGCGAGTTCACGGACACCGGCGATGGCACCCGAATTGCGGCGGCGGTCATCAGGACCCCTCCCTGATCCGGTCGACGCCCCATGCCTTGGAGAGGCCGTCGGCCGCGAGGTTGAGCCCGACCACGAGGGTGGCCAGGGCGATGATCGGTGCGAGGCTCGCCATCGGGACGACGGTGATGGCGGTGCGGTTCTCGGCCACCATCAGGCCCCAGTCGGGGGTGGGCGGGTCGGCGCCGAAGCCGAGGAAGGACAGCGACGAGATCAGCAGCACGACCCAGGAGGCCCGCATGGCGAACTCGACGCACACCACGTCGGTGATGTTCGGCAGGATCTCGCGGCGCAGGATCGCCCAGGTGCTCTCGCCGCGGGCCCGCGCGGCGGTCACGTAGTCGGCGGGTGCCACGGCGAGGGCGGCGCCCCGCACGACGCGTACGACCTGGGGCACGTACACGACCGCGATGGCGAGGACGATGACCGAGGGGCCCGTGCCCAGGGCGGTGACGACGACCAGCAGGGCGAGCACCGACGGGATGGAGAGCACCGCGTCGAGGACCCGGCCCAGCACGTCGTCGAACCAGCCGCCCCGCAGGGCCGCGGCGCAGCCGACGACCGTGCCGATCAGGAGGGTGACGAGGGTCGCGGCGACGGAGACACCGATCGCGTACCGGCCGCCGTACAGGACGCGGGCCAGGACGTCACGCCCGTACTGGTCCGTACCCGCCCAGTGGCCGGCGCTGGGGCCGAGCAGCGCCTGGTCGGCGTTGTTGGCGATCGGGTCGTACGAGGTGAGGACCGGTGCGAGCAGGGCGGTCAGGACGTGGACGGCGACGATCGCGAGGCCGACGGCCGCTGCCCGTGAGGAGCGCACGGTGCGCCAGGCGCGGGCCGCCGCGGACGGTGGTGCGGCGGGGACCGCGGGGGCGTCCGCCGGGGTGTCGAGGGTGGTCATCGGGTCCTCCCGCGCGTACGGAGCTTGGGGTTGAGGGCCATGGCGCCGAGGTCGGCGGCCAGGTTGCAGACGACGTACACGACCGCGCTGATCAGGGCGATGGCCTGGATGACGGGCAGGTCCCGGTTCTGGACGGAGGAAAGCATCAGCTTTCCGATGCCGGGGTAGTTGAAGACGTTCTCGACGACGGCGACTCCGCCCGCGAGCCAGGCCACGTTCAGGGCGATGACGTGCAGGGTCGGCAGCAGGGCGCTCGGCAGGGCGTGCCGGGTGACGACCCGCCAGGTCGACAGTCCCTTGAGGCGGGCGGTGGTGACGTACTCGCTCGCCATGACGTCGATGACGGAGGTGCGGGCCATCCGGACGATGTAGGCGGCCATGACGATCGCGAGGGCGAGGGCGGGCAGCCAGACGGCGGGCATGAGCTGGCCGACGGTGGCCTCGGGGCCGTACAGGACGACCGCGGGGAACCACGGGAGGGCGACCGAGAAGCACAGGACGAGCACGGTGGCGACGACGAACTCGGGGACGCTCATCCCGACCAGGCTGACCGTGGAGATGAGGTGGTCGGGCCAGCGGTCGCGGTACAGGCCGGCGAGGATGCCGAGGACGATCGAGCCGGTGACGGCGAACAGGACGGTCACCAGGGCGATGAGCGCGGAGTTGCCGAGGTACGTGCCGACTTCGCCGCCGACCGCCTTGCCGGAGACGAGGGAGAGCCCGAAGTCGCCGTGCACGGCGCCGCCGATCCAGTCGGCGTACCGCTCCCAGGCCGGCTGGTCGAGTTTCAGTTTCTCGCGGAGGGCGGCGACCGCGTCGGGGGTGGCGTCCTTGCCGAGGACCTGGGTGGCCACGTCGCCGGGCAGGGCCTGGACGGCGAGGAAGACGAGGACGGAGGAGAGGACGAGGGTGCCGAGGGCGGCGAGGACGCGGCGGGCGATGAACGAGAGCATGGTCAGGCTCCCTTCAGGCCGATGCCGAGGTAGTCGAACTCGAAGCCGTGCTCGGCGTAGCCGCGTACCTTCCGCGAGATGCCGACGAGCCGGTCGGCGAACATCGGGGTCATCGCCCCGCCCTTCTCGACGACGAAGGTCTGCGCCTCGCCGTACAGTTCGCGCCGCCGCTCGTCGTCGGTCTCCTGCCGGGCCCGGTCCAGCAGCGCGTCGAACCGCTTGTCCGACCAGGCGGTCTCGTTGTAGGAGGAGCCGCCCCGGAAGACCTGCGTGAACAGCTGGTCGACGGGTCTGCCGGTGTACCAGTAGGTGGCCATGAGCGGCTTCTTCATCCAGATCTGCGTGTAGTACGAGTCCACCGAGGCCGTCTTCACCCGCACGCGGATCCCGGCCCGCTTGACCGAGTCCTGGTAGGCGAGGGCCATGGGCGTGAAGACCGGGTCGTACGAGGAGGTGTAGAGGTCGACCGTCAGGCCCTCGTGGCCCGCCTTCTTCAGGAGGTGCCTGGCCTGTTCCGGGTCGTGCTTCGGGTGGGAGCCGATGTGGGCGGGGTCGCTCGGCGGCACCGGGTTGTCCCAGCCGGGCGTGCCCGCGCCCTGGAGGGCCACTTTCACCACGTGCTCGGGGTCGTAGGCCAGTTTCATCGCCTGCCGGACGCGTACGTCGGTGAAGGGCTTCTCGGTGGTGAGCATCGGGAGCACGTACCACTGGGCGTTCTCGACGCGGGCGATCGTCGCGCGGTCGGAGGCGGCGACGACCCGGGCGGTCGCGAAATCCAGGTTGGTCTGCGAGAGGAGGTCCACCTGGCCCGCGAGCAGGGCGTTCGAGCGGGCCGACATGTCGGCGACGGAGTAGAAGTCGATGGCGTCCAGGACCGGGCGGCCCGCCCAGTGGTCCGTGAACGCGGTGATCCGGCCGGGTCCCGCGGGCGCGAAGGACTCCAGCTTGAAGGGGCCCGTGCCGATGCCGGTGCGGCCGATGCCGCGGGCGCTGCCGTCGGGGATGACGTAACAGTTGTAGTGCGTGAGCAGGCTAGGGAATTCCGCGTTGGGAGTCTTCAGCGGTACGACGAGCGTGTGGGCGTCGGGGGTCCGCAGCTTCGCCGGGTCGATGAGCGGGGCGAGGACGGCGGCCTGCGGGGACGCCGTCGCCTTGTCGAGGATGTGGCGCAGGGTGTACGCGGCGTCGGCGGAGGTGAGTGCGCGGCCGTCGTGGAAGGTGACGCCCTCGCGGAGGCGGAAGGTCCAGGTGCGGGCCTTGGCGTCCGGTTCCCAGGACTCGGCCAGGTCGGGGGCGAGTTCGCCGTTCGCGCCGATGCGGACGAGCCGGTTGTAGAGGGCGCCGAGGTATTCGTACGCGGAGAGGGCGCTCGCCGGGTCCAGGGTCTCGGCCTCGGAGGCGGGCGGCCTGGCGATGCGGAGGGTTCCGCCACGGTCGGGGGTGCCCTGCTCGGCCTCCTCGGGCAGGGCGGGGGCGGCCGAGGCGCCCGTGCAGCCGGTGAGCAGCCAGGACGCACCGAGCGACGCGCTGCCCGCGGCTGCCGCGGCAAGGACGGAGCGCCGTCCGGGGTGATGGATGTCGGGCATGGGCCGACCGTCCCTCTCGCTATGCGTTCGCTATTCGTTCAGCGGAACGATTGAGTGAAGTGCGTGAACGATAACCAGCGGGAAGTGGTCCGCCAACCCTCGGAACGCGGAAATTTACGTCGGAAACCGAGCCGTTACGTGGCCCGCGGCGGCCGGGGGAAGTCGGACCCCGGCGGATGACTGATCGCGGCACGGCGGGGTGCGGGTGATCGCCGGGCGGCGGGTGTAGGTGATCGAGGGATGGGGAGAAAGCGCTTGCCCCGTGTTCACCACTCCCTGAGGAGGGACGGCCCGCATGGCCTCGTGGGAGAAACCGCTCGACCACCGCTACCGCGGCGAACACCCGATCCGCACCCTCGTCTACCTGTTCCGGGCGGACCGGTGGAAGCTCGCCGCAGCCTTCGTCGTCTTCACCGTCAAGCACAGTCCGGTCTGGCTGCTGCCCCTGATCACCGCGACCATCATCGACACGGTCGTCCGGCACGGACCCGTCGCCGACCTCTGGGTCAGCGCCGGAGTCATCCTGGCGATCCTGATCGTCAACATGCCGCTGCACCTGCTGTACGTGCGGCTGCTCTACGGCAGCGTGCGCCGCATGGGCACGGCGTTGCGCTCCGCGCTGTGCACGCGCATGCAGCACCTCTCCATCGGCTACCACTCACGCGTCAGCGCGGGCGTCCTCCAGGCGAAGGTCGTCCGTGACGTGGAGACGGTCGAGCAGATGGTCCAGCAGACCGCCGAGACCGGACTCGGCGCGGTCACCGTGCTCACGGGCGGGCTGATCATCATCGCCGTACGCACACCCGAGTTCGTCCCCGTGTTCCTGTGCGTGGTGCCGGTCGCCGCGCTGCTCGTGGCGCGGCTGCGGGGCCGGCTGCGCGTCCACAACGAGGACTTCCGGCACGAGGTCGAGCATCTGTCCTCACGGGTCACGGAGATGACCCGGCTCATCTCCGTCACCCGGGCGCACGGCCTGGAGGGCAAGGCCCTGCGGCGGATGGACGGCACCCTGCACAAGGTCCTGACCTCGGGGCTGCGGCTCGACCTCCTCAACGGCCGTTTCGCCTCGCTCGCCTGGGTGTTCCTGAACATGATCGGGGTCGTCTTCCTCACCGCCGCCGCGCTGGTCGCGTACTACGGCGTGTGGGCCGTCTCCCCCGGTGACGTCGTCATGCTCAGCGCGTTCCTCACCACCCTCACCAACTCCACGACCACGCTGGCCGGGCTGACCCCGGTCATCACCAAGGGCCTGGAGTCCGTACGGTCCGTCGGCGAGGTGCTGCAGGCCCCCGAACTGGAGGACAACGAGGGCAGGGCGCGGCTCGAATCGGTGCGCGGGGCGGTCGAGTTCGAGGGGGTGGGCTACGCGTACGAGGACGCCGACCGGCCCGCCGTACGGGACTTCAGCCTCTGCGTCGCACCGGGCGAGACGATCGCGCTCGTCGGTGCGTCGGGCGCGGGCAAGTCCACGGTGCTCAGTCTCGTCATCGGCTTCATCCGGCCGACCTCGGGCCGGGTGCTGCTCGACGGGGCCGACATGAACACCCTGGACCTGCGGACCTACCGGCGTTTCGTGTCGGTGGTGCCGCAGGAGTCGATCCTGTTCGACGGCACCGTGCGGGAGAACGTCGCGTACGGCATGGACGACGCGGACGCCGACGAGGCGACCGTGCGCGCGGCGCTGCGCGACGCCAACGCCCTGGAGTTCGTGGACCGGCTGCCGCGGGGGCTCGACACGGTGGTGGGCGAGCACGGGGCGCGCCTTTCGGGCGGTCAGCGGCAGCGGCTCGCCATCGCGCGAGCCCTCATCCGCAATCCGCGCGTCCTGATCCTCGACGAGGCGACCTCCGCGCTGGACACACGGTCCGAGGCGCTGGTCCAGCAGGCCCTGGCCCGCCTGGTGCACGGCCGCACGACCTTCGTGGTGGCACACCGCCTGTCGACGATCCGGGGCGCCGACCGGATCGTGGTGATGGGGGACGGCACGGTCCGCGAGATCGGCTCGCACGAGGAACTGATGTCCCGGGCGGGCGCGTACACGGCACTGCACGGGGGCGGGGGCCTGCCGGCCTGAACGGGGGGGGGCGGCCGACCTGAGCTGGGTCGGACGACTCCGCCCCCTCGGCCGGGGCCCACGGGGCCACCCGGGAGCGGGCGTCGGCCGTCGCGCGGCACGAGCCGCACGCGCCGGACGACTGCCGTCGTGGCGGGCATGCGGGAGGCCACCGACGCGCAGGACGCCACCGGACGACGGCCAGCTCGACGCCTCGGCCCGGGCCCACGGAGGCCGCCCGCGGGCCCGGGGGCGGGAGGCGGCCGTCGCGCGGCACGTACCGCACACGCCGGACGGCTGCCGCCGTAGCGGACATGCCGGGCGCCACCGTGCCGGACGCGCCGGACGGCGACCGCCGCGCCGCACGTCCCGGACGGTGGCCTCCTCGCCGCACGTCCCGGACGGCCACCACCGCGTCGCACGTCCCGGACGCGGCCTGCGCGCCGCGCCTGCCGGACGAACGCCTGGCCGGACAGGGCGCAAGCGGCCGTCGCGCCGGGTTGCCGAGAGACTGCCGTCGCGCCGGGCCCGCCGGCCGGAGGCCCGCACGCCGCTCGTCCCGGGCGGCCGTCCGGCACGCCC
>NZ_JBHWZP010000389.1:0-8012 GCF_042728395.1 Streptomyces sp. NPDC060205 | reverse complement strand
CTTGCGGACCTTGCCCGAGGCGACCGGACAACGGCTGGAGGAGACGTTGCGGGCGTGGCTGCTGCACCAGGGAAGGCGGGACGAGGTGGCGGCGGCGCTGTTCGTCCACCCCCAGACCGTCCGGTACCGGATGTCGCAGCTGCGGGAACTGTTTCCGGATCTCGCAACGCCGCACCGGGTCCTCGAACTGACGCTGGCGGTCGGTCTCCGGACCGGCTGACGCGTACGGCCCGGCACGCCGCGCGAGACGTTCACCGAGGCGGGACCGTGCCGGGCCCCCGTTCCCGGCACGGTCGGCTTCGGCCGGTCAGCAGCTGTCGGTCCACGAGTGCGAGGAGATGTTGTCGTTGACCGACTGGTTCTTCCCCTCCCACCACGGCAGCCCGTTGTTGAAGATGTAGTCCCCTCGCGAAAGGTCCTGCCACGCGTCACCGTGGCCGAGGCAGGCGTACACGCCGCTCTGGTCCTGGTTGTAGTAGAGGTCGACGTCGTCGTAGCCGCCCGCGTACCCGCGGTTCTCCAGTGACGAGGCGAGGTTGCGCATCGGCCGGCAGGTGCCCGTCACACCGTCGTCGCCGTAGTCCCAGTCACGCTTGTTCCCCGACCAGGAACAGTGGGCGCCCCCCTGGTAGGGGTCCGCCCACGCGTGCAGCCTGCCGTCCTCCGCGGCGGCGGCGGCGCGCGGCGCCGCGGCCGGTCCGTCCGCGGCCTGGGCGGCGGCGACCGGGCCGACTGCCGCGAAGAGCATCGCGGCACCGGTGGCGAGCAGAGTGAGTCGCTTCATTTCCTCATACCTCTCAGATTTTCAAATGGGGAGTCAGCCGGCCTTGACGATGTCCCGGGCGCGGTTCAGCGCCCCGGACTCCAGCGTCTTCCTGGTGGTGAACTCGGTGGGATGGGCGGACTCGGTACGAGCCCGTTCAGCGCGCGCGAGCGTGCGGGCCGTCTTCGCGAGACCCGAGGTGCGCGCGCACCGGGCCTCCGCCGTCGCGGTCGCGATCTCGGTGGCGTGGGATCCGCCCGCCGGACGCACGAACCGCTGACGTGCCTCCAGAGGGGAGCGGTACGGGTGGCCCTTGGCCCGCATGCAGGCCGACCACCGTGAGACCGCCGCCGTGAAGCGCCCGTCCTGTGTGACCGCGGGCGGTACGGACCGTTCCAGAGCGTCCGTCACCTTCCACGCGCTGTACCACTTGCGCAGGTCCGAGTAGAGGGACCGTTGCGCCTCGGACTCGCACCCCTGATCGCTGTGCCGGATCGTGCCCATGCCGGGAACCCGTGCTTCCAGACCTGTCGGCTCCGGGCCGTTCAGCGCGTCCACGGCGGCGCTCCTGCGCTCCGCGGTCAGGCTCCGGAAGTAGAGCTGGTTCGGGTTCTTCGCGGCGAGGGTGTCCCGCTTGCGCCGGATGTCGCTGCCGTAGCCGTGCTCGGCGGCCCAGCCCTCGTCGTCGACGACGTACGGGAAGAGGCGGTCGACCCCGTCCGGCAGGTCCTCGACGACGTGGAAGGAGAATCCCCGCTCCCGCATGCAGTTCCGCGTCAGGAGCGCCTCGGCCCTGGCCAGGGTCTGCCGTTCGGCGGGCGTGAGCGCGCGGGCGGCGACGGTGGGCTCGGGAGGCGGGGGCGGTGGTGTGGCGGTGCAGGCCGACAGCATCGGGGCTGCCAGACAGAGCAGCAGTGCGGCGACGGCCTTGCCCCGCCCTGGACAGGACCCGGTACGTCCGGCCATGTTCTTCCCTCTTCCCCCGAAACCCTGCGACACCTCGAACGGTAGGAGGACCGGCCGGCCCGCGGTCCTGACATCTGTCAGGGACGGGGGCGCGAGCCGCCGTTGTAGTGCCTGCGTCAGAACCGCTGGTCAGCGAGGCTGTCAGGGGGGGGAGGGGGCGGTGGCGATCCGGCCTAACGGGGAGGCCGGCGCCGGGCGCGCACGGCATGCGAGAGCGCGCTCACGCTGATGTCGACGACCGTGCGGAGCTGCTCGGGGTCCGCCTGGGCCCTGCTCATCACGGCCAGCGACTGGTTGACCGCCGTCAGGTGCACCGCGAAGGCGTCGGCATCGGCCTCGGCCAGGAGCGCGGCGTTCAAGGCGGTCCGCAGCCGCGCATGCTGATGGCCGAGGGCTTCCTTCGCGCGTGCGGCGATGGCGGGGCTGAGCGCCGGTGCCGCCATCGCGGTCTGGGCGATCAGGCATCCGTCGGGCACGTCAGGGTCGGCGATGCGCTGCAGGGTGACCTCGAAGAAGGCCCGTACCGCCTGCAGCGGTTCCTCGGACGCAGGGGAAAGCGCCTGGTCGTACCTGGTTCCGTACCGCGTGGCGTAGCGGTCCAGGCAGCGCAGGTAGAGGGACTCCTTGTCGCCGAACGAGGAGTAGAGGGAACTGCGGTTCAGTCCGGTCGTCCTGGAGAGGTCGTCGAGAGACGTGTCGGCGTATCCGGCCCGCCAGAACTGGGCCATGGCCGCGTCGAGCGCGACGTCCACGTCGAACTGCTTCTTTCCGGCCATCAGGTATGCACCTCGTTCTCGCAGGACCGGCCGTTGCGGCCCTGTCCATCCTATCTTGAACTGGTCAGTTCAGGATGGAGTAGGCTCGCGACATGACCGATGACGCCCTGGCCCCCGACCGCTCCCGCGACCAGAACCCGGTTCCCGGGCTGCCGCTCCACGACCTCGCCGGTTTCTCTCACCGCTGGGCCGACGCGGGAGGAGTCCGACTGCACGCCGTGGAGGGCGGCAGGCCCGACGGTCCCACCGTCGTGCTGCTCGCCGGATTCCCGCAGACCTGGTGGGCGTGGCGGAAGGTGATGCCGGGCCTCGCCGAGCGATTCCATGTGATTGCGATCGACCTGCCGGGACAGGGCCACTCGGAGCGCCCGCAAGAGGGCTACGACACGCACACCGTCGCCTCGCGCGTCCAGGCTGCGCTGGACGCGCTCAACGCGCCGAAGTACTGGCTCGTCGCCCACGACATCGGGGCCTGGGTCGCCTTCTCGCTGGCCCTGAAGCACGAAGAGCGCCTGCACGGTGTCGCGCTGCTCGACGCCGGAATTCCCGGCATCACCCTCCCGGACTCCGTCCCGACGGACCCCGACCGGGCCTGGAAGACCTGGCACTTCGCCTTCCACCTGGTGCCCGAACTGCCCGAGACGCTGCTCACCGGCCGCGAGCGGGACTACGTCGACTGGTTCCTGAAGGCCAAGGCCCTGTCACCGAACACCTTCGACGACGCCGAGATCGACCACTACGCCGCCGCCCTCGCGGCCGAGGGAGGTCTGTCGGCGTCTCTCGCCTACTACCGCGACGCCGCGGAATCGGCGCGCAGGAATCACGACGCCCTCGAACAAGGGCACTTGACCGTCCCGGTCCTGGGCATCTCCAGCTCCCACGGCTCGATTCCCGACATGGCCGACTCCATCGATCCGTGGGCGCGGAACGTGACCGGCGTCTTCGTCCCGCAGGCCGGACACTTCATCCCCGACGAGCAGCCGGAGGCGATCGTGGACGCGCTGACCGCGTTCATCGATCCCGGGCGGGTCGAGTAGTTCACCAGGAGCCTGCTGGATCAGCTGGTCCAGGTCTTGAGCTGAGTGGCGACCTCCCGTACGGGGAGCCCGTCCCGGGCCGCGCGCGCCAGCGGAAGAACGGTGTCCAGTCCGGGACTCACCGGAAGGCCGCACGCGGACAGGTAGGCCGCGGTCACCGTGGCTGCGAACAGCAGGTTGCGCACCTCCAGGCTGGGGTTTCTCGCCAGCTCGCACAGCAGTGCCGCGGCCTTGTGATGAGGCTCGGGGTAGACCTCGTGCTCCAGGACCTCCGCCCGATGGCGGGCTTCCGCGGCCACCGGCACGCCGTAGTCGACCACCTGAGGGTCTCCCGGGATCTGCTGTGCCACTGCCAGGATCCACGCGAGGTCGATGTGAAGGCTCACGCGGCGTCCCTCGGCGCGGTCTGCGCCGCTCCCTTTGCCGGACCGGGATAGCGGTCCTCACCGACCTCCGCCTCGAACGTCTCCGTGTACGCGGCCAGGAAGGAGGCGGCTCCGGCCATGAAAGCGGCGCGTGACTGGTTCACGTCGGCCTCGATCAAGTCGGCCACATAGCCCTGCAGGCTCAGACCGCGGCGCTTGGCCCGGTCCTCGGCTGCCGCCCTGACGGCGTCGTCCAGTCGGATGTTCGTCTGTTTCGCCATGCCCGCCATGGTAGCTAGGTTCCGATACCACCACCTAGCAAATAGCTCTGCCGGGCTCGTGAACGTCGCGGAGAGGGGGTCGGTCGGCGGCCTATAGTCGATCTCATGAGTCGTTGGCAGGACCTGACCGGTGGGGTGTCCGGAGGCGAGTACGCCGCGCGTTTCGAGGCGTTGGCCCGCAGCGGGAAGGACATGCACGGCGAGGCGGCGTTCTGCGCTGCTCTGCTGCCCCCGGCTGCCCGGGTGCTGGACGCGGGCTGCGGCACCGGCAGGGTCATGATCCGGTTGTCGGAGCTCGGGTACGACTGCGTCGGCGTCGACCTGGATGCCTCGATGCTGGAAGTGGCGCGGGCGCAGGCGCCTGAACTGCCCTGGTTCCAGGCCGATCTCGCGGAGTTCGATCCGGCGAGGTTCGGTGTCGCCGCGGACTTCGACCTCGTGGTCGCCGCCGGCAACGTCCTGCCGCTGCTGGCTCCCGGGACGGAGGCCGCGGTGGTCGACCGCTTGGCCGCGACCTTGCGTCCGGGCGGCCTGCTGGTCGCGGGCTTCGGACTGGACGCGGCCCACCTGCCCGTGCCGCCCACCACCACGCTGCCGGAGTACGACGCCTGCTGTGCCGCGGCCGGCCTCGCTCTCCTCGACCGCTTCGCCACTTGGGGCGGCGCCCCCTACGACGACGGCGGTTACGCGGTCAGCGTCCACCGCCTCGATGCGTGACCACTGCCCGTTCAGCCACCCGTGCCACGTCCTGACGCGTGCGCTCCCGTAGAACTTCGGGCCGACTCATGCGTGCGCTCCGAAGAACCTCGCCCGCTCGCGTGTGCGCCCCCGTAGAACCTCGGGCTTTGTTTTTTACCGAACGTTCGGTAAAGTAAGCGCATGGGACGGACAGTGAGCGTCGACGATGAGCTGGTGCACGCCCGGCTCGCCGAGGTCTTCCGGGCCAACGGGTACGCCGGAGCGTCACTCTCCGACCTGTCCCGGGCAACAGGACTGCAGCGCGCGAGCCTCTATCACCGCTTCCCGGACGGCAAGCCCGCCATGGCAGCCGCCGTCCTGACCAGCATGGAGTCGCATTTCGGCGAGATCTTCGAACTGCTCGCCTCGGAGCCGGATGTCGCCGAAGGCGTCGCCGAGATGGCGCGGCGTATGGCGCTCGTCTACAGGGACGGCCGGATGGCCTGCGTCCTCGACACGATGACACTGACCGGGGCGCCGAAGGACATCAGGGACCATGCCGCCCGGCTCGCCCGCGCATGGCTCCAGGCCATGACCGGTGCCGCCGTCAGGGCCGGTGCGACCGAACAGGACGCGGAGCGACGCGCGCGTGCTGCCCTCGTCCGTATCGAGGGCGCCTTGGTGGTGGCGCGCGTCCTGGACGACCCTTCCGTTTTCGACCAGGTCCTCGGTGAGCTGCCCGACCTGCTCGCACACTGATCAAGGAGGCACCTCATGGCACTGCGCGCAGAACATCCCGGTGAGCAGGCGGTCCAGCAAAGGGCTCAGGAAGGCGGCCCGGGATGGGGATCACCGATGTTCGGCCCGGAGATCCCGCACGGCTTCCACCCCTTCCTCCGCGCCCAGCAGATGCTGATCCTCGGAGCCGCCGACGACGCCGGCGCCGTCTGGTCGACCGTCGTGACGGGACCTCCCGGTTTCGCCCAGCCGGTGGACAGCCGCACCCTCGACATCCACGGGCTCCCCGCTCCCGGCGATCCCCTCCACCACGCCTTCGACGTGGAACGTGCCGTCGGCCTGCTCGCCCTGCATCCGCAGACCCAGCGCCGTATCCGCGCGAACGGTGTGGCCACACGCGACGGCGACGGTCTGCGGATGACCACCGGGCAAGTGTTCGGCAACTGCCCGAAATACCTGCAGAAGCGCGTCATCACCGGATCCGCCGATGCCGCGCCGCCCGGGGAAGCCCGCACCGGCAAGGAACTCAGCGACGTCCAACGGCACTGGATCGAGCAGGCCGACACCTTTTTCATCGCCAGCCAGACCGCCGAGGACGGTGCCGACGTGTCACACCGCGGCGGCATGCCGGGCTTCGTCACCGTCGCGGGGCCCCGCACGCTGCGCTGGCCCGACTACACCGGCAACCAGTTCTACATGACGCTGGGCAATCTGCATCTCGCCCCCGCGTCCGGCCTGCTGTTCCTCGACTGGGAGCGCGGCCACACCCTGCAACTCACCGGCACCGGCCGGATCGACTGGGATCCCCGCAGCGCCGCGGCGTACCCGGGAGCTCTGCGCGTCGTGGAGTTCGAGGTCGACGCCGTGGTGCAGATCGACAACGCCAGCCCGCTGGAGTGGGAACTCCTGGACTACTCCCGGTTCAACCCGCCCCTCGCGTGAGCGCAGCGGCAGGTAGCGAGTGGGAAGGCGTGTCCGGTGGGTGGGCCGAACAGGCCGAAACGAAGTCAGGCGGTTTTCGCCTCGGCCCATCACAGATACCCCAGTATCCTCATCCGTGGACAGTAGGGCACCACCGCACCACCATCCCCCCACTCAGGTTGCGTGCCATCACCGGCGGATCCCCACCGCTTTCTGCCCGGCGACCGCGTGGCCTACCGATTCGCCGCCTCCAGGAGGATCACGGTGAAAGTTCGCACCAGAAGCTCGGCGATCCTTGGCACCCTGTGCCTTGTCGCCTCCCTGGCCCTGACCACGGCGTCCGCCGATGAGCCCGTATCACCAGGCCGGGCCGGAAAGGCCGTGCTCACCACACTGGCCACGGCGCAGAGTCCCACCGCCGGAGCGGCCGGCCCCGACGGCACGGTCTGGATAGCCGAACGGGCCGGAACCGTAAGGCCCTTGGACGACCAAGGCCTCGGCCAACCCGTCCTCGACGTGTCCGACGAGACCACGACCGATGGCGAACGAGGCCTGCTGGGCATCGCCTTCGACAAGGAGTTCGCGCACTTCTACATCTCGTTCACGAACCTCGAAGGCACCAGCACGGTGGACGAGTTCGCCGTTGAGGACGGCAGAATCCAGCCGGACACCCGGCGTACGGTCCTCACTCAGACGCAGCCCTACGCGAACCACAACGGCGGCGACATCAAGTTCGGCCCCGACGGCTACCTCTACATCGCGTTCGGGGACGGCGGCTCGGGCGGCGACCCCCACAAGAACGGGCAGAACCTCGACACCCTGCTCGGCAAGCTGCTGCGGATCGACCCGCAGGGCGCCGAGCCGTACGCGATTCCGCCGGACAACCCGTTCGTGGACGATCCCAACGCGAGGGACGAGATCTGGGCGTACGGGCTGCGCAATCCGTGGCGGTTCTCCTTCGACGAGGGCACGGGCGATCTGCTGATCGGTGACGTCGGACAGAGCGACTGGGAGGAGATCGACTGGGCCCCGGCCGGCAGCGACGGCGGCGAGAACTACGGATGGTCCCAGATGGAGGGCAACCACTCCTTCCGGGGCGGCACGGAGCCCGCGAACCACGTTCCCCCGGTCCACGAGTACGACCGCAGCGGCCTGGGCTGCTCGGTGACCGGCGGATACGTCTATCGCGGCGACGGGATCCCGGACCTCAAGGGGCGATACGTCTTCAGTGACTACTGCGACGGAACCGTCCGTACGCTGCAGATGGAGAACGGCGAGGTCACCGACGTGAGCGACCTCGGAGTCACCGCCGGCGAAGTGGTCTCGTTCGTTCAGGGAGGCGACCGCGAGTTGTACGTGCTCGCCAGTAACGGCAGCATCTTCCGCCTCGACCCCGCGTAGCGGCTGCGGGTATCGGGGCCGCGCGCAGAGCCCCGGACCGTACGGTCCGGGGCTCCTGCGTTCGCGCCCGCCCACCTGCAACAGGC
>NZ_JBHWZP010000388.1:0-8250 GCF_042728395.1 Streptomyces sp. NPDC060205 | reverse complement strand
CTGAAAAGCAGGGGCGCGGGGAACTGCGCGACCGGCCACACGCGACCCGCACCCGACGACCGGCCTGCTTTTAGGGGCGCGGGGAACTGCGCGGGTCACCCCCACCCTCCCGCAGGCTGCGAACCTGCCGCGGGAGGGTGGGCGAGGAACTACAGCCCGTACCGCGCGCGGGCTTCCTTCACCGCGGATGCGGGCACCTCGCCGCGCCGCGCGAGCTGCGCAAGCGCCGCCACCACGATCGACTGCGCGTCGACGCCGAAGTGCCGCCGCGCCGCGACCCGCGTGTCCGACAGACCGAACCCGTCCGCGCCCAGCGACGAGTAGTCCTGCTCGACCCACTGCGCGATCTGGTCCGGCACCTGCCGCATGTAGTCGGAGACGGCCAGCACCGGCCCCTCCGCCCCCTGCAGCGCCTGCCGCAGATACGGCACCCGCTCCTCGCCGCGCAGCAGCGCCGCGTCGGCCTCCAGCGCGTCGCGCCGCAGCTCGGTCCAGGACGTGGCGGACCAGACGTCCGCGGCCACACCCCACTCCTCGGCGAGCAGCTTCTGCGCCTCCAGGACCCAGTGGATCGCCGTGCCGGAGCCCAGCAGCTGGATCCGCGCGGCGTTGGCGGCGTTCACCTGGACGCCCGCCGACTCCGCGGTGTTGAAGCGGTAGAGCCCCTTGACGATGCCCTCGTCGATGCCGGCGGCAGCGGGCTTCGCGGGCTGCGGGATCGGCTCGTTGTAGACGGTGAGGTAGTAGAAGACGTTCTGGTCCTCGCCCGGGGCGGCCTCGCCGTACATCCGGCGCAGCCCGTCCTTGACGATCGTCGCGACCTCGTAGGCGAACGCCGGGTCGTACGACAGCGCCGCCGGGTTCGTCGCCGCGATGACCGGCGAGTGCCCGTCCGCGTGCTGCAGGCCCTCGCCCGTCAGCGTCGTACGGCCGGCCGTGGCACCGACGAGGAAGCCGCGGCCCAGCTGGTCGCCGAGCTGCCACATCTGGTCGGCCGTGCGCTGCCAGCCGAACATCGAGTAGAAGATGTAGAACGGGATCATCTGCTCGCCGTGCGTGCTGTACGCGGTCGACGCGGCGATGAAGTCCGCCATGGAACCGGCCTCGGTGATCCCCTCGTTGAGGATCTGGCCGTCCTTGGCCTCCTTGTAGTACATGAGCTGGTCACGGTCGACCGGCTCGTACGTCTGGCCCTTGGGGGAGTAGATCCCGAGCGACGGGAACAGGCTCTCCATGCCGAAGGTGCGCGCCTCGTCGGGGACGATCGGCACCCAGCGTTTGCCGGACGTCTTGTCGCGGACGAGGTCCTTGACCAGGCGTACGAAGGCCATGGTCGTCGCGACGTTCTGCGAGCCGGAGCCCTTGTCGAAGGCCGCGAACGCCTTGTCGGCGGGCGCGGGAAGGGGCGCCAGCGGCTGCGTACGACGGGCCGGGGCCGGGCCGCCGAGGGCCGCGCGGCGCTCCTGGAGGTAGCGGACCTCGGGGGAGTCGGCGCCCGGGTGGCCGTAAGGCACGACCCCGTCGACGAAGTCGCTGTCCTTGATCGGCAGCTCCAGCAGGTCACGCATCTGCTTGAACTCGTCCGTCGACAGCTTCTTCATCTGGTGGTTGGCGTTCTTCGACGCGAAGCCCTCGCCGAGGGTGTGGCCCTTGACCGTCTGGGCCAGGATGACCGTCGGAGCGCCCTTGTGCTCGACGGCCGCCTTGTACGCCGCGTACACCTTGCGCGCCTCGTGGCCACCGCGGGAGAGGTGGAAACACTCCAGGATCTTGTCGTCGCTCAGCAGCTTCGCAAGCTCGACGAGCGCCGGGTCCGAGCCGAAGAAGTCCTGGCGGATGTAGGCGGCGTCGCGCGTCTGGTACGTCTGCACCTGCGCGTCCGGGACCTGGCGCAGGCGGCGGACGAGGGCGCCGGTGGTGTCGAGCCGGAACAGCTCGTCCCAGGCGTTGCCCCACAGCGACTTGATCACGTTCCAGCCGGCGCCGCGGAACTGGGCCTCCAGCTCCTGCACGATCTTGAAGTTCGCGCGGACCGGACCGTCGAGGCGCTGCAGGTTGCAGTTGATGACGAAGGTCAGGTTGTCCAGGCCCTCACGGCTCGCGAGGGCGAGTGCCGCGGTCGACTCGGGCTCGTCCATCTCGCCGTCACCGAGGAACGCCCACACGTGGGACGCCGAGACGTCCTTGATGTTGCGGTTGGTGAGATAGCGGTTGAAGCGCGCCTGGTAGATCGCGGAGAGCGGGCCGAGGCCCATCGACACCGTCGGGAACTCCCACAGCCAGGGCAGGCGCCGCGGGTGCGGGTACGACGGGAGGCCGTTGCCGCCCGCCTCCTGGCGGAAGTTGTCGAGGTGCGTCTCGTTGAGACGGCCGTCGAGGAAGGCGCGGGCGTAGATGCCGGGGGAGGCGTGGCCCTGGATGTAGAGCTGGTCGCCGGACCCGTCGGCCTCCTTGCCCTTGAAGAAGTGGTTGAAGCCGGTCTCGTAGAGCCAGGCCGCCGAGGCGAAGGTGGCGATGTGGCCGCCGACGCCGTGCTTCGCGCCGCGGGTCACCATCGCGGCCGCGTTCCAGCGGTTCCACGCGGTGATCCGGCGCTCCATCTCCTCGTCGCCGTCCACGGTGGGCTCGGCGGCGGTCGGGATGGTGTTGACGTAGTCGGTCTCCAGCAGCTTGGGCAGCGCGAGTCCGTTGCCCTCGGCGCGCTCCAGTGTGCGGCGCATCAGGTACGCGGCACGGTGCGGCCCGGCCGCCTGGGTGACGGCGTCGAGGGAGGCCTGCCATTCGGCGGTCTCCTCGGGGTCGCGGTCCGGGAGCTGGTCGAGCTCGCTCGGCTGGATAGCGGTGGGGTCGGTCATTGCGCCGCCTTCCGGATGCGGAGGGGGTTCCCTCGTCGGCAAGGGGTGTGTCGGGGGATGCCCTTGGTCTTTGGCAGGACAGGGCGGCGGGCTCTGGTGGGAGCCCGCCGATGACTGTAACTCGCTGATCGATGATCGATCAAAGGGTTGAAGGGCAAAACCTCTTGATCACGAGAAAGTAGGCACGCGGTGCCTTCGCTGTGGGCACGGGGTGCCTTGTTTTCGCAGGTGAGGCGGGCTGTCGGCGTTCGGCGGGGGTACGTATGAGCGGGCCCGCGCTCCACTGGTCGCCATCACGGTTGCGATCGGCTGTACTCGGTCACGATCGGTATCGCGGTCACGAGGCGGGCTCGTCGCCCGTCCTGGGCGCGCACCCCAGCACATGCGCCTTCACCAGCTCCGCGATCAGCGGGTCCCGGCGCCGGAACGCCTCCACCAAAGCCTCGTGCTCCTCCGCGTACGACTGCTGGACCGTGCCCAGCCAGCGGATCGACAGGGCCGTGAAGACCTCGATGCCCAGGCCCTCCCAGGTGTGCAGCAGCACGCTGTTGCCTGCGGCGCGCACCAGTTCGCGGTGGAAGGCCACCGTGTGGCGGACCTGGCCCGTGCCGTCGGCCCTGCGGTCGGCCTCGTACAGGGCGGCGACGTGCGGCTCCAGGGTCGAGCAGTCCGCCGCGAGGCGCTCCGCGGCCAGCTCGGCGGCGATGGCCTCCAGGCCGGCCCGGACGGGGTAACTCTCCTCCAGGTCGGCCGCGGTCAGATTGCGTACGCGTACGCCCTTGTTCGGGGCTGACTCGATCAGCCGCAGGGACTCCAGCTCGCGCAGGGCCTCCCGTACCGGGGTCTGGCTGACCTCCAGCTCCGTGGCGATCCGGCGCTCCACGATCCGCTCGCCCGGCTTCCAGCGGCCGCTGACGATCCCCTCCACGATGTGCTCGCGGATCTGCTCGCGGAGCGAGTGGACGACGGGCGCGGTCATGGGGGCTCCTTCGTTTTGACCTTTAGACAATAAGGCCACGGCGCGGCGCTCCGCGGGGGTGGGCCGGGCGTGTGGGGGTGGGGGCTGCGGGCTGCAGGGCGTGTGCGGGCTGTGCCCAGGCGGGTGGTTCTTCGGCCGCGGGTCCGGTGGGGGCCGTTCGCGCAGTTCCCCGCGCCCCTCAAAGACGGGGCTGCGCCCCAGCCTTTGCCGCTGCAGCACCGCCCGCCGCGACGAGCCCCCACCGGCCAGCAGCCGAAGAACCGGCCCGTCTTTAGGGGCGCGAGGAACTGCGCGACCGGCCCCCACCGGCCGGCAGCCGAGGAACCGGCCCGTTTTTTGGGGGCGCGGGGAACTGCGCGACGAGCCCCCACCGGCCGGCAGCCGAGGAACCGGCCCGTTTTTTGGGGGCGCGGGGAACTGCGCGAACGGCCCCCACCGGACCCGCGGCCGAAGAACCACCCGCCTGGGCACAGCCCGCACACGCCCTGCAGCCCGCAGCCCCCACCCCCACACGCCCGGCCCACCCCCGCGGAGCGCCGCGCCGTGGCCTTATTGTCTAAAGGTCAAAACGAAGGAGCCCCCATGACCGCGCCCGTCGTCCACTCGCTCCGCGAGCAGATCCGCGAGCACATCGTGGAGGGGATCGTCAGCGGCCGCTGGAAGCCGGGCGAGCGGATCGTGGAGCGCCGGATCGCCACGGAGCTGGAGGTCAGCCAGACCCCGGTACGGGAGGCCCTGCGCGAGCTGGAGTCCCTGCGGCTGATCGAGTCAGCCCCGAACAAGGGCGTACGCGTACGCAATCTGACCGCGGCCGACCTGGAGGAGAGTTACCCCGTCCGGGCCGGCCTGGAGGCCATCGCCGCCGAGCTGGCCGCGGAGCGCCTCGCGGCGGACTGCTCGACCCTGGAGCCGCACGTCGCCGCCCTGTACGAGGCCGACCGCAGGGCCGACGGCACGGGCCAGGTCCGCCACACGGTGGCCTTCCACCGCGAACTGGTGCGCGCCGCAGGCAACAGCGTGCTGCTGCACACCTGGGAGGGCCTGGGCATCGAGGTCTTCACGGCCCTGTCGATCCGCTGGCTGGGCACGGTCCAGCAGTCGTACGCGGAGGAGCACGAGGCTTTGGTGGAGGCGTTCCGGCGCCGGGACCCGCTGATCGCGGAGCTGGTGAAGGCGCATGTGCTGGGGTGCGCGCCCAGGACGGGCGACGAGCCCGCCTCGTGACCGCGATACCGATCGTGACCGAGTACAGCCGATCGCAACCGTGATGGCGACCAGTGGAGCGCGGGCCCGCTCATACGTACCCCCGCCGAACGCCGACAGCCCGCCTCACCTGCGAAAACAAGGCACCCCGTGCCCACAGCGAAGGCACCGCGTGCCTACTTTCTCGTGATCAAGAGGTTTTGCCCTTCAACCCTTTGATCGATCATCGATCAGCGAGTTACAGTCATCGGCGGGCTCCCACCAGAGCCCGCCGCCCTGTCCTGCCAAAGACCAAGGGCATCCCCCGACACACCCCTTGCCGACGAGGGAACCCCCTCCGCATCCGGAAGGCGGCGCAATGACCGACCCCACCGCTATCCAGCCGAGCGAGCTCGACCAGCTCCCGGACCGCGACCCCGAGGAGACCGCCGAATGGCAGGCCTCCCTCGACGCCGTCACCCAGGCGGCCGGGCCGCACCGTGCCGCGTACCTGATGCGCCGCACACTGGAGCGCGCCGAGGGCAACGGACTCGCGCTGCCCAAGCTGCTGGAGACCGACTACGTCAACACCATCCCGACCGCCGCCGAGCCCACCGTGGACGGCGACGAGGAGATGGAGCGCCGGATCACCGCGTGGAACCGCTGGAACGCGGCCGCGATGGTGACCCGCGGCGCGAAGCACGGCGTCGGCGGCCACATCGCCACCTTCGCCTCGGCGGCCTGGCTCTACGAGACCGGCTTCAACCACTTCTTCAAGGGCAAGGAGGCCGACGGGTCCGGCGACCAGCTCTACATCCAGGGCCACGCCTCCCCCGGCATCTACGCCCGCGCCTTCCTCGACGGCCGTCTCAACGAGACGCACCTCGACAACTTCCGCCAGGAGGCGGGCGGCAACGGCCTCCCGTCGTACCCGCACCCGCGGCGCCTGCCCTGGCTGTGGGAGTTCCCGACGGTGTCGATGGGCCTCGGCCCGCTCTCCGCGATCTACCAGGCGCGCTTCAACCGCTATCTCACCAACCGCAACATCAAGGACGTCTCGGCGTCCCACGTGTGGGCGTTCCTCGGTGACGGCGAGATGGACGAGCCCGAGTCGACCGCGGCACTCGCCCTCGCGAGCCGTGAGGGCCTGGACAACCTGACCTTCGTCATCAACTGCAACCTGCAGCGCCTCGACGGTCCGGTCCGCGCGAACTTCAAGATCGTGCAGGAGCTGGAGGCCCAGTTCCGCGGCGCCGGCTGGAACGTGATCAAGTCGCTGTGGGGCAACGCCTGGGACGAGCTGTTCCGGCTCGACACCACCGGCGCCCTCGTCCGCCGCCTGCGCCAGGTCCCGGACGCGCAGGTGCAGACGTACCAGACGCGCGACGCCGCCTACATCCGCCAGGACTTCTTCGGCTCGGACCCGGCGCTCGTCGAGCTTGCGAAGCTGCTGAGCGACGACAAGATCCTGGAGTGTTTCCACCTCTCCCGCGGTGGCCACGAGGCGCGCAAGGTGTACGCGGCGTACAAGGCGGCCGTCGAGCACAAGGGCGCTCCGACGGTCATCCTGGCCCAGACGGTCAAGGGCCACACCCTCGGCGAGGGCTTCGCGTCGAAGAACGCCAACCACCAGATGAAGAAGCTGTCGACGGACGAGTTCAAGCAGATGCGTGACCTGCTGGAGCTGCCGATCAAGGACAGCGACTTCGTCGACGGGGTCGTGCCTTACGGCCACCCGGGCGCCGACTCCCCCGAGGTCCGCTACCTCCAGGAGCGCCGCGCGGCCCTCGGCGGCCCGGCCCCGGCCCGTCGTACGCAGCCGCTGGCGCCCCTTCCCGCGCCCGCCGACAAGGCGTTCGCGGCCTTCGACAAGGGCTCCGGCTCGCAGAACGTCGCGACGACCATGGCCTTCGTACGCCTGGTCAAGGACCTCGTCCGCGACAAGACGTCCGGCAAACGCTGGGTGCCGATCGTCCCCGACGAGGCGCGCACCTTCGGCATGGAGAGCCTGTTCCCGTCGCTCGGGATCTACTCCCCCAAGGGCCAGACGTACGAGCCGGTCGACCGTGACCAGCTCATGTACTACAAGGAGGCCAAGGACGGCCAGATCCTCAACGAGGGGATCACCGAGGCCGGTTCCATGGCGGACTTCATCGCCGCGTCGACCGCGTACAGCACGCACGGCGAGCAGATGATCCCGTTCTACATCTTCTACTCGATGTTCGGCTGGCAGCGCACGGCCGACCAGATGTGGCAGCTCGGCGACCAGCTGGGCCGCGGCTTCCTCGTCGGTGCCACGGCCGGCCGTACGACGCTGACGGGCGAGGGCCTGCAGCACGCGGACGGGCACTCGCCGGTCATCGCGGCGACGAACCCGGCGGCGCTGTCGTACGACCCGGCGTTCGCCTACGAGGTCGCGACGATCGTCAAGGACGGGCTGCGCCGGATGTACGGCGAGGCCGCCCCGGGCGAGGACCAGAACGTCTTCTACTACCTCACCGTCTACAACGAGCCGATCCCGCAGCCCGCGAAGCCCGCTGCCGCCGGCATCGACGAGGGCATCGTCAAGGGGCTCTACCGCTTCAACACCGCGGAGTCGGCGGGCGTCCAGGTGAACGCCGCCAACGCCGCGCGGATCCAGCTGCTGGGCTCCGGCACGGCGATCCACTGGGTCCTGGAGGCGCAGAAGCTGCTCGCCGAGGAGTGGGGTGTGGCCGCGGACGTCTGGTCCGCCACGTCCTGGACCGAGCTGCGGCGCGACGCGCTGGAGGCCGACGCGGCGCTGCTGCGCGGCGAGGAGCGGGTGCCGTATCTGCGGCAGGCGCTGCAGGGGGCGGAGGGGCCGGTGCTGGCCGTCTCCGACTACATGCGGCAGGTGCCGGACCAGATCGCGCAGTGGGTCGAGCAGGACTACTCGTCGCTGGGCGCGGACGGGTTCGGTCTGTCGGACACGCGGGTCGCGGCGCGGCGGCACTTCGGCGTCGACGCGCAGTCGATCGTGGTGGCGGCGCTTGCGCAGCTCGCGCGGCGCGGCGAGGTGCCCGCATCCGCGGTGAAGGAAGCCCGCGCGCGGTACGGGCTGTAGTTCCTCGCCCACCCTCCCGCGGCAGGTTCGCAGCCTGCGGGAGGGTGGGGGTGACCCGCGCAGTTCCCCGCGCCCCTAAAAGCAGGCCGGTCGTCGGGTGCGGGTCGCGTGTGGCCGGTCGCGCAGTTCCCCGCGCCCCTGCTTTTCAG